>JAUPVD010000336.1 GCA_030917225.1 Pseudomonadota bacterium | reverse complement strand
GGAAATCTTTGCCACCTCGGTCTTGATCTCACCCGTATCCGCTTTCACGTCGCGCAGCACCCCAAGCATGGCCTGCTGCACATCCTTCAAGGGAGGATAGGAATTGACGATCACGCCGCCCTTGCTGGCATAGGCCATAGAGGCCGCGCCAAATAACGCTGTAAAGCCCAACAGCACGACCAACACATGAGCAAAAGGGCGATTCCAGCGCCCGGGCGGAGTCTCGGAAACGCCATCCGCAAGCTTGGACTGCCGTCTCTCAAGTAATGCCAGCGTGGCCATGCCGATAAAAATCAGGCCGATCACCACGAAGACCACACCCCGCAGGGCGACGAATGAGCCTCCGAGAAAATCCAGCGCTCCGTTAAGCACCGTGAAGGGCAACACGAGCGTGTTGATGGGCGTGAGGTATTTCGGCAGGAAAGTGGAGATTTTCGTGAACATGTTGTCTCGAGGATTTTCGTTTTAATTAATGGGCTGAACCAAACCGTTCGCCTGCAATGAAAAAAACATACGTATCCATCTGCGTCGCGTCAAGGGTACATCCATCTTTCCACATTGATTGCTTGATTTAACCCAAATCGGGGAATAATATCCCCAATATGGGTACTAAAGACCAGCCAGCCATCTCCCTTGCCGACGCCCTTTTTTCAAAAGGACAGCAGCGCGTACTCGGGGTGTTTTTCTCAAATCCCGAGCGGGATTTCTACGCCAGCGAGATTGCCGAGCGCGAGCAGACAGGGCGAGGCGCCTTGCAGCGGGAACTGGATCGCCTGATGCAGTCCGGTCTGATCACCATGGCCCAGCGCGGCCGCCACAAGCTTTACCGCGCCAACCCGGATTCGCCGATCTTTGCCGAATTGCGCGGCATCGTTCAAAAGACCATTGGCGTGGTCGAAGTCATCAAAACTGCATTGCTGCCACACGCTGATCAGATTTCCAGTGCCTTCATCTATGGCTCGGTCGCCAAGGGCGCCGACACGGCTTCGAGCGACGTTGATCTGATGGTGATTTCCGACCGACTCAGCTACAGCGAACTTCATGAGATCCTCGCAGATTCGGAGCGGACGGTGGGCCGCAAGATCAACCCGACGCTCTATTCCCCCTCGGAGTTTTCTGCCAAGCTTGCCGACAACAACCATTTCCTGACGCGAGTGATGGCGCAACCGCTGATGATGGTGCAAGGGAAACGCGATGACCTCAACTGAGCAACTACAAAATCTGGTGGCGATTCGCAAACTGAAACCGGAGCCGCCGGACGCCCGCGAATTCAACGGGCTGTTGCTGGCTGCAAAACGCATGCTTCCCGACGCCGAGCTTGAGCAACTGAGCCCGCATTCCCGGTTTCAATTGGCTTACGATGCAGCCCATTCGCTGGCGCTGGCCGCGCTGCGTTGGCACGGGTACCGGGCTTCAGATCGCTACATCGTGTTTCAGACACTACCCCACACCCTGAACTTCCCTCAGGGAAAGTGGCGCTTGCTCGACAACTGTCACCAGAAGCGCAATGCCGCGTTGTACGAAGGCGCATTTCAGGAAGACGAGCGGCTGATCCGCGAATTGATCGGCGTTACCAAAGACCTTCTCGCAGAGGTCGAAAAACTGTCGCCGATATTCGAGTGACCGGGCTGGGGTGATTGTTCGGTAGCGTAATCGTTCATCAATATCCCGCCATGCAAGACGACACCCCCGAAGATCATCCCTTTCACGTCATCCCGGATGAACCCCTCGGCCCCGGTTATTTCGTACCCCGCGCTATTCCCGATCCTTCACCGGATGCGGCCTTCAGCACCCTTGCCGAGTTCATCCGCCATGCCGTGGTTGAGGTGGCGGCACGCCCACCGAGGTTCACCACGCCACCGCCGCCCGGTGCCAATGACCTCGACCTCAACTTCTGCAAATCGCCCGCCTGCCAGAACTTCGGCAATCCGGCATCGGCCGCAACCAGCAGCTATAAACTGGAAGAACTGAAAACGCTGCGCCCCAAGGCGGTCTGCAAATCTTGCGGCGAAACCTTCACCCTCAAGAACAACGTCGCCATTGCCGAAGAAATCGCCCGCATCGGCAGCCTGCCACGCACGGAACCCACCAGTTGCCCCGACCCCGAATGCACAAACCATGGTGTCGGCATTGACGACCCTGCCGGGAAACGCGCCTACCAATCCTTCGGCAAAACCCGGAGCGGCGCGCAGCGCTACCGCTGCCGGAAATGCCGGCGTACCTTCTCGCTCAAGACCGCAGTTGCCTCGCCCACCGGGCGGCAGCAGCAAACCGACAAGAACGTCCGCATCCTCGAACTGCTCGTCAATCGCATGCCTCTGCGGCGAATCTGCAAGGTGCTCGACATCAACCCGCGCACCCTCTACGCCCGTATCGACTTCCTCCACCGGCAGGCCATTGCGCTGCTCGACCACTACGAAGCCAAGCTGCCCAGCCTCCGTTTCGAAGTGTTGCAGATCAGCGTCGACAGGCAGGAACACCCCGTCAACTGGCTCTGCTACCGCGAACGACGAAACACACGCATTACCGCGCTTGCCTCCGCCGACAACAGCACCGGCTACGTCTTCGCCGTACACCCAAATTTCGACGACGCGGCCGACCCCGTAGCGGTGGAGCAGGATGTTCTGAGCACCAGCGAATTTGTCGTGCCCGCCCCCTGGCGCCGCCACGCCCGGCTCTGGACCGAGCCCGACTGGGTACTGGCGACGCCGGTAAAAAAGCCGCCAGTAAAAGGCGGCGAGCTGCTCGATGCCGTTTCAACCCGCTACAGCGAAATACTGGCCCGAGAAGACGTCGACGCCCCCGAACTCGACACCGCCAGCGAAACCATTCCCAGCGCCGGCGGCATGCTCATCCACAGCGAATACACCTTCTACGGCCACTTCGAGCGCCTGCGCCAGCTCCTGCCCGGCGCTCCCAGGATCATCTTCTACCTCGACCAGGAATCCGGCATCCGCGCCGCCTGCCACGGCGTTTTTGCCGAGCGCATCAAATGGGGCAACGTCGATGCCTTCTACATACGCATCAACAAAGGCCTGACCCAGGGGCAAAAGCTCGCGGCGCTCCGCGCAGCGAACAAGAAGTTTACCGAGGCCCGCATTGCCAACCCCGGCCTCAGCGCCGAGCACGTGGCCCACCAAATGATGAAAGATGCCATGGTCGCCCATGCCACCCACGGCAAATGGAACGACCGCTGGGTGACCCACCCGCAGCCCAGCATCAGCGAACCGGAAAAGGCCAGTTGCTTCCTTACGCAGCGCGGCAGAGAAAGCGACGACGACATCGCCCGCATGCACCGCGATGCCACCCTCAAGGGCGTAGACGTCTGGTTCAACCGCGTGCGTCGCCGCTGCTCGCTGTTCGAGCGCCCCATCGGCTCGGCCGCCAACGGCGGGCGCGTCTGGCACGGCTACGCCCCCTACAACCCCGCGCAGGTGGGCAAACTGCTCACCTTGCTACGGCTGTGCCACAACTACATCTGGTACCCGGATGACCTGCGCAAGGCCGACAAGCGTGAGACGCCGGCCATGCGGTTGGGGCTGACGGAAATGCCTTTAGGTTATGCAGATGTGGTAGAGTTTCCGGGCAAAAAAGATAATTATCAAATTTTTCGATACGCGATTTTCTAGGGTTTTTGCCCAGAAGAGACTGAAAACATAGGGGTGTGAAATGAACTGTCTTAAGTGTGATGAT
>JAUPVD010000335.1 GCA_030917225.1 Pseudomonadota bacterium | reverse complement strand
GCGTCCGCGAACAAGATGCCCGCGCCGAACGAACAGATGAACCACACTGCCAGGATACCGCCCAGCAACCTGAGGGTTGCCGACCAGTAGGCTGCGCCTTGGTCATTCATGATTATGCCTCCTCGTTTTGGTGATGAATTTAGCGGCGCACCGGTCGCGCCGGATTTACCACGACGCGATTATCGGGATGCTTCCTTACCTGAACCTGACGGCGAGCTGACGCTCGCTATCAATAAAGCTGACGACACCAACCGACGCAGCAATTGAGGGTGACGGCTGGCTCACCGCCGCAAGAACTAGCCAAAGACTATCTACGTAGCAACCACACGGGCATCGCGTAGACTCGGTGGCGCTTGATGTTAGAATCGCCACGTTTCGCAAATCTGACGGCGCACTGACGAACGACCTGCAAGCGCAGAGCCATCGCGCATTCCGCGCCCTCTTGGGCGCCGCCGGCAGACTCGCACACTCCAAGTTAACAATGAGGTAACGAGATGCTGACTGCCTTGGTCGTCGTATTTGTCATCGCCTACGCCGCGATCGCACTGGAACACCCACTCAAGATCAACAAATCAGCTTCGGCGCTGGTTGGTGCCGGTGTTTTGTGGACGATTTATGCGATGTCCGCAACCGACCCCCATGTGATTAGTCACCAGCTTGGCGAATCGCTAATGAGTACGGCACAGATCGCCTTTTTCCTGATGGGCGCGATGACCATTGTCGAAGTGGTCGATGCGCATAACGGCTTTGAGGTCATCACCAAGCGCATCCGTACCGAGAAGCTTTCCACGCTGATGTGGCTAGTCGGCATCGTGACCTTCTTCCTCAGCGCACTTCTCGACAACCTGACGACGACCATCGTCATGATCTCGCTGATGCGCAAGCTGCTGTCGAACCATGCCGACCGCCTGTTCTTTGCCGGCATCATCGTCATCGCCGCCAATGCCGGCGGCGCCTGGTCGCCGATCGGCGACGTCACTACAACCATGCTCTGGATCGGCGGTCAGATCACCTCGATCAACATCATCACCTCGGTGTTCCTGCCGGCGGTGATCAGCCTGGCCGTGCCGCTGTCGATTACTGCCTACATACTGCGTGGCAAGCAGGTCGTCTCCCCCGAAACGATCGACATGGATCACGGTCTACAAACCAGTGAATTCGAGCGCAACACGATGTTCTTCATGGGCCTCGGCATCCTGGTTGCAGTGCCTGCCTTCAAAACCATCACCCATCTGCCGCCTTTCCTGGGCATCCTGTTCGGGCTGGGCATCCTGTGGCTGGTTGGCGACCTCATCCACCGCAACAAGGATGAGGAGTACAAGAACCACCTGACGCTGGCCCATGCCCTCTCGAAGATCGACATGAGCTCGCTGGTCTTCTTCATCGGCATCCTGCTCGCTGTTGCCACGTTGGAGCACACGCACATCCTGACCTCGCTGGCGCAGTGGCTGGACCAGAACGTCGGCCGACTGGATATCATCGTGCTGATCATCGGCATGGTCAGTGCCATCGTCGACAACGTGCCGCTGGTCGCGGCCTCAATGGGCATGTACGACCTGAAAACTTACCCGACCGATCATTTCCTGTGGGAGTTCCTGGCCTACTGCGCCGGTACGGGTGGCTCGATCCTGATCATCGGTTCCGCTGCCGGGGTCGCCGCAATGGGTCTGGAGAAAATTCACTTCTTCTGGTACGTGAAGAAGATCAGCGGCCTGGCACTGATCGGCTACCTGGCCGGTGCAGGTGTCTATGTGCTGCAGTATCAGCTGATGCACTGATCCGCACGCTGACGCACACTGAAAGCCCCCGCTTGCCGGGGGCTTTGCTTTTCAGGCGTTCACTTCTGCCGTAGCGTCGGATAGACGAAATCAACGCGTCGCATGCGGGCGCGACACTCTTCGCTGCGACAACCTGCTGCGGCTTTCTCGTTACCGTAATTACGCTGGCGGACCTGCTTCGCCGGAACGCCCAGTTCACGCAACTTCGTCTTCACTGCCGTCGTGCGCTGTTCAGCGATCGCCAGATTGAACGAGCGGCTACCCAGGTGATCGGTGTGGCCAACCAGCGTCACCACGAGACGGGGATCGTCTCGCAGACGCTCGGCATGCGTCCGCAGCACGGCGAGCGCTGCATCGTCAAGCGCAGCAGACCCGCGCCGGAAGAACACCGTATTGGGGTTGCCGGGCGCCGGGGCTACCGGCTCGCTGCGCTCGACGGGATTTGCCTGTGGCGCCGATTCCACCTTCGTGACCGGCGTGGCGGCCGGCGAATCGTCCGGGGCCGTGACCGGCCCGCCCGACGCACAACCCGCCAGTACGAGCACCATCATGAGCGCAGCTCGCCGCACTGTTCTATCCATCTCGTTACCTTGCCACTCGCGCATGAAGTTTGACCCGGAGCAAAGGGCGCGATTATAGTCCCCCCTCCCGGGCAGCACATCAGCACCTCGCGGCACCTTGTTTTCACTCGATCGATTACAGGAGCGCACCATGGCACGACGCCCCCTCCGTATCGGGCTCTCCGCGCGGATCTACCATCCGCCCGAGGGCGCCACCGGCCTGCAGTCGAAATCGCTGCAGTATCTCGAGCAATCCGTCGCGCACTGGGTCATGTCGCGCGAAACGATGGTATTGATGATTCCTGCCGTCTGCGGTGACGGCGTGGTCAACCGCAGCAACTTCCGCCTGCCCGACTACGCCGAGTATCTCGACGGCCTGATCCTGCAGGGTGGCGCCGACGTCAGCCCGCAGTGCTACGGCGAAGAGCCGCTGCACCCGGACTGGGCCGGCGACCGCCACCGCGACGCCTACGAGATGGAACTGCTGCATGAGTTCATGGAACTCGGCCGGCCGGTC
>JAUPVD010000334.1 GCA_030917225.1 Pseudomonadota bacterium | reverse complement strand
GCAACCGTTTCAAGAATGCGATGCGGCGCTTCGTAAAAAACCAGGGCATGGGGTGCTGGCGCCAGCTCACGCAACACTTCCTCGCGCTGTTTGGTTTTGGTCGGCAGGAAGCCATAGAACAGCCAGTGCGGCGCCGTGATGCCGGAGGCAGACAGTGCTGCAACGGCCGCGCAGGGGCCAGGCAGCGGAATGACCTTGTAGCCGGCTTCACGCACCCGGGCCACGAGACGGGCTCCCGGGTCGGAAACTGCCGGAGTGCCTGCGTCAGAGATCAGCGCCACCGACTCACCAGCTGCAAGTCGGTCGATGACCTGCAGCGCGGCTGCCTCTTCGTTGTGCTGGTGTGCGGGCAGCATGCGCGCCGGCGAACCCAGATGGCGCAGCAGCGGCGCCGAGTGGCGCGTATCCTCGGCGGCCACCCAGGGCACGGCCTTGAGCACTTCCTGAGCGCGGGTGGTCAGGTCACCCAGATTTCCGAGCGGCGTGGCAACCACATACAATGCGGGAGATTCTATCGTCATGAGAGAGATGCGTCCTGTGAAGCCCAACGATACCACGGACGGCGCGCGCGCCGAGGCGCTGGCGGCCAACTGGCTGGAACGCCATGGGCTCTTGGTGCTCGCACGAAATTTCCGCGTGCGCGGCGGCGAAATCGATCTTGTCTGCCGCGACGGGAAGTCGCTGGTGTTTGTCGAGATCCGCCTGCGCCGCAACGGCCATTTCGGCGGCGCCGCAGCCAGCATCACCGCCAGCAAGCGCCGACGATTGGTGTTGGCTGCACAGCACTACCTGGTCCGACACGCCCGCGCCGCCGACGCTGACTGCCGCTTCGACTGCGTGCTGATGAGCGCGCTGGACGAGACGGCCATCGAATGGGAAAAGAATGCCTTTTCTGCCGATGATATCTAGGTGCGTACTGACCGCGCTGCTTGCCGCCAGCCTATTGCTGGCACCGGCCAGCGCCGAAGAGCAGATCAAGATCCTGGTGCAGAGCTCGCCACTCGCCGGCAGCCAGTTCTACGCACTCTCGTCGGTCTGGGATGAAATCCGCCCCGGTGACAAATTGTTACTGACACGCGAGCCGGACAACCGGCACGATAGCAACGCCATCCGTGTCGAATACGGGGGCCGGCAGCTCGGCTATGTGCCGCGCGCTGAGAACCGGGCGCTTGCCGCCGCGATGGATCGCGGGGAACATATCGAAGCCCGTGTTTCAAGGCTGCGCAAAGCTAAAAACCCCTGGCAGCGAGTGGAATTCGAGGTGTATCTCGTCCTCTGATAGAATCGACCGCACTTTTTCAGCATTATTGCCCCCAATGGACCTTATCGCCCGCATCAGCCAGCAGTTCCACGACAGCGCCCAGACCAAGCTCGACGCCATGGAGCTTCTGGCCGCCCCGATTTCCGACGCCGTGCATACGATGGTTGCGTGCCTGATCAACGACGGCAAGATTCTCGCCTGCGGCAACGGCGGCTCGGCAGCGGATGCCCAGCATTTCGCCGCCGAACTGGTCGGTCGCTTCGAGGCCGAGCGCCAGGAACTGGCGGCCATCGCACTGACCACCGACAGCTCGATCCTGACCGCCATCGCCAACGACTACAGCTTCAATGTCATCTACGCCAAGCAAGTGCGCGCCCTCGGCCGGCCGGGCGACGTGCTGCTGGCCATCTCGACGTCGGGCAATTCGGCCAACATCATCGAAGCCATCCAGGCCGCGCACGACAACGACCTGTCGGTCGTAGCGCTAACCGGCAAGGGCGGCGGCAAGATCGGCCAGATGCTGCGCGAAGGCGACATCCACATCTGCGTGCCGGCAGACCGCACCGCCCGCATTCAGGAAACGCACCTCCTCGCCATCCACTGCCTGTGCGATGGCATCGATTGTCTGCTGCTCGGAGTTGAAGAATGAAGAATATCAAGCGCCCCCTGATTGCCGCCCTGCTGCTTGCCCTCGCCGCCCCCGCGTTGACCGGCTGTGTTGCTGCCGTTGCCACCGGTGCCGCAGCAGGTGCGCTGGCAGTCGTGGACCGCCGCTCTTTCGGCACGCAGACCGAAGATGAAGGCATCGAATGGAAGATCCTCGGCAACGCCATGAACAAGTATGGCGACAAGGTCCATCTCAACCAGACCAGCTATTCGCGCAAGGTATTGCTCACCGGTGAAGTGCCGGACGAGCAGACGAAGGAAGAAATCGGACGCATGGCCAGCGGTATGCCGAACGTGGTCAGCGTGTGGAACGAGCTGCAGATCGGGCCGACAAGCTCCTTCCAGAACCGCAGCAACGACGCCTTCATCACCTCCAAGGTCAAGGGGCGCTTTGTCGACGGCGGAAAGTTCCGCGCCAACCTGGTCAAGGTCGTGACCGAAGCCGGCACGGTGTTCCTGCTCGGCATGGTCACCCGCCAGGAAGCCGATGCCGCCATCGAGATTGCCCGCACCACGTCAGGCGTCAAGAAGGTGGTCAATGTAATGGAGATCATCAGCGCCGACCAGGCCCGCCGGCTCGATGTGCCGCCACCGGAATCCACCTCGACGCAGGCACCGGCGCCGGTCAAGGAAAACTGACAGGGCCTGGGGCCGGAGGCCATTGCCGCTCAGGCGGCGATGGCCTTCTTCAAGCCCCGCATCAGGCAGCCAATCGCCGGGAGCTTCATGTAAAGTTCCTCGGCAGCATCCCAGTAGTCGCGGTGATAATCGACCCGACCGGCAGCATCGAAGCGAAGGTGAGTTACGCCACGCATCACCTGCATCTCGCTACGCCCCATCAGCCCCATCCGGTAATACATTTCCCAGACGAGCATCGTTCCATTGGCCGCCTCGATTCGTTCGGTGACGACAAAGCGCGGCTCCTTCACCTGCTGAAACATGTGGCTGAAGATGTGCTGAATCGCCGCGACCCCGCGCACCTCGTTGAAGGGATCCTTGAACCAGGCCGCCTCGGCGTAGAACTCGGGGAATCGCGCCACACCCTCAGGTGTCAGCGTCTGATAGAAATCGACCAGTCGATCAAGCTGCTCACTCATTTCAGGCTCCAGTCATGCGGCGGATCAGCGGGAAGTAGAAGCGCGCCGGCAGCAAGGCCAGCAGCTTCATGAAGCAGGTGAAGCGCTTGGGAAAATGAATCTCGAAGGCGCGGCCGCGATAGCCGGCGATGATTGCCGCCGCAGCCTCCTCGGCCGACTGCAGGGCGGGCATCGAGAAATCGTTCTG
>JAUPVD010000333.1 GCA_030917225.1 Pseudomonadota bacterium | reverse complement strand
GGCAGCGCGGAAAGCAGCCCGCTGACAACGCGCTTCATGCTCGGCACCAGGGTGATGAGGCGCAGGACACGCAATACGCGCAACGCACGCAGCACGGCGAGCGGCCCCGACGCGGGAACCAGCGCGATCGCCACGACTAGGAAATCGAATACATTCCACGGGTCGCGGAAGTAGGCGAGGCGATGTGCCAGCAGGCGCAGGATGATCTCGACAACAAAAATGGCGAGAATCGCGCGATCAGCGGCGACCAGCCACGACCCCCACGCCGCCATGATTGAAGGGCTGGTCTCTAGCCCCAGCACGACGGCATTGATCAGGATCAGCGCGATCAGCAGGTGCTGCAAACCGGGCTGCTCAATCCAGCAGGCGAGGCGCTGGCGCCAGAGGGAGAGGCCTATCGCTGTGCAGGTCATCGCTTTACCCCATCAACTGGCTGCGTTCGCACCGGTCTTGACGACCACCCGCGCACGCGCATCCTTGCGCAGCGAGAGCACGATCGAGACGGTGATGATGGCGGCAACGACCCCCAGCGAGAACAGCACCGGAATCTTGTAGAGGTCGATCAGCAGCATCTTTGCCCCGATGAATACGAGAACGAGGGCAAGGCCATACTTGAGCAGCGAGAAACGATCGGCCATGTCGGCGAGCAGGAAGTACATGGCACGCAGGCCGAGGATGGCGAAGACGTTCGAGGTCAGCACGATGAACGGATCGGTAGTGATCGCAAAGATGGCGGGAATCGAATCCACCGCGAAGATCAGGTCCGATATTTCGACCAGGACGAGGACGAGGAACAGCGGCGTCACGTAGCGGACAGCCGCGCCCGCCTCCTGCCGGGTAACGAAGAAGCGTTCGCCGTGGAGCTCATCGGTGACCTTCATGTGGGAACGGATCCAGCGGATGACCGGATTGTTGGCGAGATCCGGCTTCTCGTCAGCGAACCACCACATCTTGATGCCAGTGATCAGCAGGAAGGCGCCGAAGACGTAGAGCAGCCAGTGGAACTGCGCGATCAGCCAGACGCCGGCAAAAATCATCACCGTACGCATGACGATGGCGCCGAGCACGCCGAGCACCAGCACGCGCTTTTGCAGTTCCAGCGGTATTGCGAAGAAGCTGAACAGCATCAGCCAGACAAAGACGTTGTCGACCGCCAGCGATTTCTCGATGAGGTAGCCGGTGACGAATTCAAGGGTTTTGGCGTTGGCAACCTCACGACCGACGCTGCCGTCGAGATACCACCAGAGCGTTCCGGCAAAGAGCAGCGAGACGCCAACCCAGATGCCCGACCAGGTCGCCGCCTCGCGCAGCGATACGCGGTGCTGCTTGCCGCCGCCGACCAGAAACAGGTCGACCGCCAGCATGACGAGAACAATCGCGAAGAACCCCGCCCACATCCACCAGGTACCAATGGTTTCCATTTAACGCTCCGTTTTACAAATTTCCAGCGCAGGCCGTCAGCAAGGCGCAGCGACAGCCCGGCGCGATTTCGCCGGCGAATGAGTACCGACTCCGATGCAGGCCTCCGCTTGCGGCAAAGCATGGACACCGAAGGCTTCAAAGAGGTCGACGCCCCAGCATTCCGCCGCCGAAGCGATGAGAACAGCCTCGCCGCCAGCGAGTTCGCCGTCGGCATGGGCAATATCGAGGACCGCATGCAGCAGGTGCTTGCGCAGCACCGGGTGACGCACTTCGGCAAGGACATCACGCAGCGCTTCGCGACCGATTTCGAGGTGGCCAGCGGCAGACCGATGCGCGTAAACGCTCAGGTCTTCGCACAGGGCATGAACAACCGCATTGAAATCCTCGTCACTCAGACCGATGTGGGACAAGGTTCCGCGACGGTTCAGCGTTGCCACTTCGGAAGGATCGATGGCCCCATCGGCAAGAAGCGCGAGGGCAACGATGCGGGCAACGGCATTCGGGCTATCTTCCGGGTAGTGGCGCATTTCGGTTCTCCTGTCGGGTGGTGGCTTTACGTTGAGATCTGTCGCGTCATCACGACGCTGCCAAATATCGCAAGACTCATGGATAATCTCCAATTAAACTTATTGCACTTTTGCATTAGGAATAATTTATATGCCTCGACGCCGCATCACCTTCCGCCAGCTTGAAACCTTCTCTGCCGTTGCACGCCTGGGCAGCTTCACCAAGGCCGCCGAAGCCTTGCATTTGACCCAGCCAGCGGTTTCGATCCAGATTCGGCAGGTCGTCGACGTCGTCGGCATGCCGCTTTTTGAGCAGAACGGTCGCGAAATCACGCTGACCGCCGCCGGCGAGGAGTTGCAGAGCGCCGTGCGCAATCTCGACGATGTCTGGAATCGGCTGGAATCGGCACTGGATGCGCTCAAGGGGCTCAAGCGCGGACGACTGCGCGTCGCCCTGGTGACGACAGCCAAGTATTTCCTGCCGCGCATGCTCGGGACGTTCTGCCGGCAGTACCCGGATATCGACATCGAGCTTGAAATCGGCAACCGCGAGAAGATCATCGGGCGCCTGCGTGGCAATGAGGATGATCTTTACGTCATGTCCTACCCGCCGACCGAAACAGATATCGTCAGCTACCCATTTCTTGAAAACGAGTATGTCGTTATTGCACCGGCGACGCACTGGGCAGCGGGCAAATCAGTGACGCTTGAAAAGCTGGCGACCGAGCCCTTCCTGCTGCGCGAACAGGGTTCGGGTTCTCGCCAGATCGTCGATCAGTATCTGGGCGAACGCGGCATCGAACTGAATGTGCGCCTGTCGCTGGCCAGCAACGAGGCGATCCGCGAGCTCGTCGCCAGCGGGATGGGGCTCTCGATCCTTTCGCGCCACGCTCTCGGAGAGCAGCCTGAACGCGACGGGTTGACCCTGTTGAAGGTGAAGAACTTTTCCCTGTCGCGGCCATGGTGTGTCGTGCACCTGAGAACCAAGGTGCTTTCTCTGCCAGCACAGGCGTTTCTTCACGAGTTGCTGAACACCGCGGCCCGATCGGGAACTCCACGTGGGCGGTCCGGTCAGACTTAGCCAGCGCTTAAGCTGAGCGCAATGCATGCGCTTCGAATGCCAAGCGCCGGACAAATATGTCTGGCGCTTTGTTCATAGCCGATCACCACGATTTTCTTCATGCAAACCAATACCGATAGCCCTTTCACCAACGCCGTATTCGACCACCACTTCGCCCGCCATCTGCCGGGCGAAGCCGGGCCACCGTTCGAGTCGCGGCAGGTGATGGAAGCCTGCTGGTCGCACGCACCGCCGACGCCGGTAGCCGCGCCGATACTGCTGGCCTGGTCCGACGACCTGGCGCAAACACTTGGGCTGGCAGCACCGGAGGATGCGCAGGGTGTCGCTGCCGTACTGGCTGGCAACCGGTTGCTGCCGGGCATGAAGCCGATTGCCGCCTGCTACGGTGGCCATCAGTTCGGCAACTGGGCCGGGCAACTCGGCGACGGCCGCGCGATCTCACTCGGCGACATGCTGGCCCCCGACGGGCAGCGCTGGGAATTCCAATTGAAGGGCGCCGGCCTGACGCCTTATTCACGCCGCGCCGATGGCCGTGCGGTGCTGCGCTCTTCCCTGCGCGAGTTTGTCTGCAGTGAGGCGATGCGCCATCTGGGCGTACCGACCACCCGTGCGCTGGCACTGGTGGGTACCGGCGAACCGGTGATTCGCGACATGTTCTACGATGGCCGCCCGGAGATGGAACCCGGCGCCATCGTTACCCGCGTGGCACCGAGCTTCGTGCGCTTCGGCAACTTCGAGATTTTTTCGTCGCGTGGTGACATTGAGCGCCTGCAACTGCTGGCCGATTACGTTATCACCCACCATTTCCCGGAAATCGACGCCGCCGATCCGGCGCGCTACGGCCTCTGGTTCGAGGAGATTGCCCGGCGCACGGCGGTGCTGATGGCGCACTGGCTGCGCGTCGGTTTCGTGCACGGGGTGATGAACACCGACAACCTCTCCGTGCTCGGGCTGACCATCGACTACGGCCCCTTTGGCTGGCTGGACGTGTTCGACCCGGAGTTCACGCCGAACACCACCGATCAGGGCGGGCGCTACGCCTACGCGCAGCAACCGGGCGTTGCCCAGTGGAACCTGATGCGACTGGCGGAGGCGCTGCTACCGCTCGTTGGCGGGCAAGAGGAACTGGAATCCAGACTCGATCGTTTTGGCGATGTCTTCGAACTGGAGTGGCGGCGACAGGCGCTTCAGAAGATCGGTCTGGAGCCGCCGTCAACGGCTGGCGAAGACGAACTGATGGCGCGCCTGCTCGGCATCCTGACGCTCACCGAAGTGGACACCACGCTGTTTTTCCGCGCGCTGATGGACGTTGCTCCGCAACACCTGCCGGGGGCTGGCCTGCCGCCCGAGTTGCACGCATCCTTCTACGCGCCGGAAAGATTGCCCCAGGCTTTCGTCAGCCGTCTGCGCGACTGGCTGGCTGCCTATGCAGCGCGGCTGCGCGACGAAGGCGTGACCGAGGAAGCTCGCCGCTCACGCATGGCACTGGCCAACCCCTGCGTCATCCCGCGCAACTACCTGCTGCAGGAGGCGATCAACGAAGCCGCCAGCGGCGATCTGTCACTGCTCGGCCGGCTGCTCACGGCCATCCGTGACCCCTACACGGCAGACCCGGCACACGCCAGATTTACCGCCAAGCGGCCAGAATGGGCGCGTCACGCACCGGGCTGTTCGGCGCTTTCGTGCAGTTCCTGAACGTCGGTTCAAACCACGGAGGACACGGAGATCACGGAGGAAAAACGAGCAAATGTTACAGCGACCTGATTCCTCTTGTGGATACATCAGGCGATGTTCTCGATTTCTCCGTGATCTCCGTGCCCTCCGTGGTTAACCGGCTTTTTCAGGTTCAGTCCTCTCGCGCGCCAGCAATTCCGCCGCCGAGCGTTCCGAGATCACCAACACCAGCTTCATCATCGCCCGCGTGGCGCCGACGAAGAACTTGCGTATGGCGCGATCGTCGAGCGTTTCGAAGTCGATCTCGGCAAAGACCACGGCCGGTGCCGACTGCCCCTTGAAGCGATAGACGGATTCGATCAGCACGTCGCCCTCCGAGAATACCGGCGCGCCGAGCAGGTCGTACTCACCGGTGAAGCGGCGCATGGTATGCGGGCCAATCCGGTCATAGGTGAGCAGGCGCGAGTTGTTGCGACCGCTGTAGCTGACCACGGCCACGTCTTCCTTGCGAAAGCCGTCGCTGTAGCAGAGCCGGATGCCTTCCTTGAGCGCCTGCAGAAGCGAGGCGTCGTCGCTGTAGGTGAGGATCTCGACCTCGCTGGCATCGAGCGGCGAAGCAGCCTCGATCGGCATGTCGCCGGGCAGCACCGACTGCAGCATGCGCACCACCGAGCGCGGGCAGCGGAAGTTGGCGAACGAGCGGATGCCGACCCAGCCCGGCAGCGCCACCGGGTTGCGCGCATAGAGATTCTGCATCGGGTCTTCCAGCCAGATCAGCCGGGCAACGTCGGTGGCATGGCGGAAGGCGAGGTCGCGCCACGCCTCGGAAAAATCCTGCCCCTCATCGACGATCACGGTGTCGAAACGGTTGGCGTCATCGACCGGCAGTTGCGCCGCATCGTCGATCAGCTTGTCGAAGGCGCCGGGGCGGCTGAAGTCGGGCGTCTGGCCGGCGGCGCGCAGACGCTGCTGGCAGAAGGCGTGGAAGGTGGCGACCAGCCCACCCTCGGGCGCAATAGCCCGGAAATGGTCGGCCAGCGGGCGATTGAAGCAGAGGTAGAGCGGGCGGCCTCCAGCTTCGAGCGTGGCCCGGAACTCGGTCAGCGCCAGCTGCGTCTTGCCCGAACCGGCGGTGCCGGTGACGCGCAGGTGGAAGGGCGAAAACTCCAGCTGCCGCGCCCAGTGCGCCAGACCGCCGGAAATGCGCC
>JAUPVD010000332.1 GCA_030917225.1 Pseudomonadota bacterium | reverse complement strand
GATCGAAGTCCAGCGCTTCGAAGCTCTGGCAAGGATCGCCAACCCAGCCAATCAGCAACTTCATCCGGGTTTCCTTGGCCGGCACTTCCCGCTTTCGCCAGAAGGCCCACCAGGGCGGCGGCTGACTTGGCGAAGTGCGTTCGTACCACCACGCATCCAGAAACTCTGTGTTCTGCCCCGCATAGCGCGCCGGCTGCCGAAGGCGATGCCGTACCGTGCCGTCGGCATTCAGGACGAGGGCGTTGTGGGGAGAAGGATAGTTGCTCAGTCCATATGTGGCAACGACGACACAGCACATGTCAGGCGACGGATATGCTGCGATCGTGCAAGGAAAATCCTTTACGACTGTCGCGCCGTCAAATGTCCATTCGAGTCCAGTTGGACCTCCATCGTTCTGCACTTGATAGTTGCCAGCATAAGGATCACGAGAAACCCCTAGATTGACTTCACGGCGAGTGCCTTTCGGAGATAAAAAAGCAAAATTCTCAATATGCATTTCAGTTCCCCAACTTCAGAGGTGCCTCGTTCCGTTTCAGAAACTCCTTCCACGTGTCTGGTTGCAGCCTCTCAAAAACAAATTCCGTCTGTTTCGCCCCTCCGGCATAGGTCTGGCCGGTATTGCTCTTTAGTGGCCCCACCGTGCCCTCCCTGATTGGCATGGGCTTCACGACTTCGTATTCGCGCACCACCAGATCGCCGCTCTTGAATTCTGGTAACAACGACAGTTCATTTCGTGCCTGATCTAGCGACGTGTATTGCTTTTGCGAGGCCCAGCCGCCGGGGGAAGATTGTCGGCCATACTCAATCACATAGAACTTCTCACCCGGCTGCGCCAGCCGCTCCGACACCAGACTATCACGCAAGTAAGGTGGTTTCGGGTCCAGCGCGTTGTTGCCGTAGGAAAGTGTTCGCGCATTGGCCTCCTCAGCCGCTAGCGTGCGGCCTGCCTTGAACTCAAACGCGCGGCTGTAATCGACGGCTGCACCATCCCGATAGAAGTTATTCGTAATCCGCGCCGCCACCTCATCGCTCACGACAACGCCATTGCTCGCGAAGTATTCCTTCACGGCAGAATTCGCTGCCGCCGTTCCTTTCCCAGCGGCAGTGAGCAATGCACCGATCAACTGATTCTGCCCTTCGAGCAGCAATCCTTCCGCGGTGCTTCTCGCCAGCTGGTCGTGGAAGGAGTCCGGGCGTCCCGGCGTGCCGATCGTCGCGACATTCAGAAAGCGTATCGGCCCAGATTCCGGGCTGTTGGCATAGACCAGCTGGCCGTTCTGCCCATACACGATATTGCCCATGGCGATGGCTTCCCGGGCCTTGGTGTTACAGACCTCGGGCGTGCCGCCAGCACAGGCCTGTTGCAGTTCGAGGTCCCGCTTGGCCGAGAGGGTGGCAAGTTCATCCCTTATGCCGCAGGCGCTGCGCTCCCCGTTGGCGCAAGCGGCGACCGCAGCCTCGTAGCGCTCCTTCTCCGAGAGGCGCATCATGGTCGGGCGTTTGTGGTTCAGGTAGTTGTTCGCCACCTCATTAAACGCCGTGCCTGCGCCCGCCGTGCCGCCTACAACCGCGCCAACGGCCGTACTCGCCGCTGCCGTGATGGCGGTAGCCAGCGGCCCTTCGATGCCCGCCTTCGCCAGTGCCTCGGCCACGGCAGGGGCGGTGAGTGTTCCCGCTGCTGCGCCTGCCGCACCGCTCGCGCCGCCCGTGAGTCCGCCGATCACCGTATGCGCGGCAAGCCTCAGCGTCCCGTTGGCACCCCACTGGCTTTCGATGTCCTTCGCTTCCTGTTCGCGGCCCTGGTCGCGCAGCGTCTGGGCTTCCTTGAGCTTCGCTTGCGCGTAGTCACCCACGGCTTTTGACGCCGATTGCCCGAACATCTGCGTAATCTTCACCTGCGCCGCGATCTCCTTCTGCACCTTCTCCTGATCGAAGATCTTCCCGATGCCGGTTTCCTTGTCCCCGGTTCTCGCTGCCTTGTTCCCGGCAATATCTGAGATGGCCGCCAGCGTCATGCTCTCAGCCTTGTCGCCATCCTTGCCGAAACCGGCGCTGGTGCCGCCGGGCTTGAGGGCGCCGTCGAAACTGAGGCTGGTACCGACGTTCACACTGGTTGACTTGGCCTTGTACTCGGCCTTGTTCTCGATATCGGAGAGGGTGAGTTCGCCGCCGGTCTTGAATTGGTTGCGTTGGTCGTCAATTGCTTTCTGCGTGCTGGTGATCGCCCCGCCCTTGAGGGCGGTGTCGCCTTTCACGTCTACGTCAAAACCCTTGTCGCCGGCCCGTATCGCCGATTGTTCGGTAACGCTCTGGTAGTCGCTCTCGATCTTGCTGCTGCTCGCACTCACCGAGCCGCTCATCCGGCCGTAGCCGACCGAGATACTGCCGCCGAGGCTCTTCTGCTGGCTGTCGTAGGTGCTGGTGTCCTGCCGGCTCTCGATATCGAGATCGCCGCCGACCTTGGCTGCGACCTGCTCACCCTTGGCTACTGCGCCCTTCAGCGTGGTATTGCCGCCGGAGTCGAGCGTCAGCTTGTTGCCGGCTTCGACGTGGGTATTGGTATGGGTCAGATCATCACCATCGGCTTTGCCGCGCCCGGCGCTGGCGCCGACGTTGAAGAGCAGGCCATCGGTGCCGAAGCTGATGCCGACACTGCCGCTGCTGTTCTTGTTGGTGCTCTTCTGGCCGGCGGTGTTGGCAGCGGCGAGGAGTCTGATTTCGTCGTCGGCGGTGAGGGCGATGTCTCGTATTGCCGTGGCCTTGCTGCCCTGAATCGTGAGGTCGCTGTTCTTGCCGGCGCCCGTGGCGGCAATGTTGATGTCGCGTCCGGCAGTGAGGTTTGAAGCAGCGGCGGTGTCGCTCGTCTGGGTGGTCTTGCTGCTGCTCTTCGAGCCGCCGATGCTGATGCTGAGGTTCACGCCACCAACCTGCTCGGCAGCGCTGGCGTCGCGGCTGCCGATCACCTTGCCGGCGTCGTCAGTAACGGGCATCTGGTTCGCTTTGCCATCAATGGTAGTGCCCTGCCCGGCCTGAATGGCGGAATGAGCGTTGTAGCCGGCGAGCCCGGTGCTGGCCGCAGCCAGGGCCTTCATGCGCGAGTCGCTGGTGTCCTTGGCGGCCTCGCTCATCTGCTGTGCGGTCTGGATGGCCGTGATCACCGGGCTGGTAATCGCCATGGTTAGCCCGGACTGTTGGGTTTGTGTCTTGGTCACGGTCTTGCTCGTTTCCCGCGCCTCAACGATGTCGACCTGTTTGGCTGCAATGTCGATATCGCCCTTCACGGCGATGACATCGCTGCCGACCTGACGGTATTTCTCCCCGGCGAGTAAAGTGACATTGCCCTCGACGCTGCCCACGGTGCTCTTGGCGGCGGTGGTGGCTTCGATCTGCTGGTCGCTGCTGTTCATCCGGCTGCCGAGGGTGAAGCCGACGCCGCCTGATCCGAAGACGCCGCTTTGCGCCGTGCGCTTCTCGTGTGTTTCGCTGTGCGCTTCGGTGGCCACCTCGATGGTTAGGTCACGCCCGGCAATCAGCGTGGCGTCTTTGGTCGCCGCCACGTTGCTGCCCTTGATCTGAACATCCCGGTCAGCAATGAGCGCCACGTTCTCACCAGAGAAGATGCTGGTAACGGCGGCACTGTCCTCGAAAGCATCGCGCTGACTCTTGCTCTTTGAAGAAAGGAAGCCGCTGCTTTTCTTCTGCTGGCTGATATCCGAGTAGCTGCTGGCTTCGCCGGCTTCGAGCACGATGTCGCT
>JAUPVD010000331.1 GCA_030917225.1 Pseudomonadota bacterium | reverse complement strand
GCCGTCGTCACGACTCAGCAAATGCAGTACGCCCTTCAGGTCGGCCACCGCCACCAGGCGCCCCCGTGCCACTGGCGCGGAAAGCTGGCGCAGGAACAGCTTGTCCTGCTTCCAGATACTGGCGCCACTGGCCAGATCAAGGGCATGCACCGCCCCCTTGTCGTCGGTGACGTAAACATAACGATTGTCAGCCGCCAGACCGGCAGAACTCGACATCTCGCGAGCCCAGGCCAGATTGCCCGTGTTGAGATCGAAACAGGCAATCCTGCCCTGATAGGCCACGGCACAGATCATCCGTCCCGCCAGAACAGGCGCGGCCGTAATGTCGGCGACACGGTCGAGTTCGGTCGTGCCTTTTGGCTGCGCCACCGTACCTTCCCAGGCCACCGCACCGTTATTGAGGGTCACCGCGACTAGCTTGCCGCCCGGAAAGCCCACGAAGACATAGTTGTTGTCGATCAAAGGTGCTGCAAAGGTGCGCAACGACAACGGCGGCGTCTGCCGTTGATAGACCCAGGCACGCTTTCCGTCATTCACATCGAAGGCGAAGAGTCGATTGTCGCCACTGCGAACGACCACCAGATTGCGGCCTACCGTCGGTGCAGCCAGCACCTCGCTGGTCACTTTTGCCCGCCAGAGCTCTTTGCCGTCATTGGCATCGAAGGCAATGATATCGCCCTTGGGTGAGCCGACAACGACACGACGACCATCCGTTCCGACACCGCCGGACAAGGGAATGCCGGCATTGGCTTTCCAACGCACAGTGCCGCCTTCCAGCCTGACGACGTCGCCCTTGGTGCCGGCGGCATAAACCGCATCGCCGACAATCGCGGGTGTAAACACGTACCCCTCCGACTTGCTGACGCTTTCCTTCCACGCCACGCGGGCTTCAACGGTCGTCTGGATCGGCTGCAGCTCGGCCATCTTCGGGCCTGTACCGGACGACGAGAAGGGGTTGAGGCTGTCCACCGTCGAGCAGCCCGTGGCCAACATCGCCCCGACCAGCGCCGGCAGGAACAGCATCTTCAACTTTGATCTCACTTCGCATCCCCGAGAGAGTCGAGTTTCTGCTGCAGCATCTCGCGGTAGGGAGCATTGGCTTCGCGCGACTGCATCGAATTGGCATCCTTGGCACCCTTGCCATCCTTTGCGCTTTCATCAAGCTTGGCCAATGCTGCCTTGTAGGCAGTGGCAGCTTCCGGTTTCTTGCCCTGGGCAGTCAGCACGTCACCCTTGAGTTCTGCATAACGGGCATCGAAACCGGCGCCGTGGCTGGCGGCAAGAACCTTGAGGGCCTCGTCATAGGCTTTGTCGTCCAGCAGAACCGCCGCCAGGCGCAGACGCCCGATATCCTTCAGTTCATCCTTGCCGTTCTCAGCCACCCAGGCGAGTTGCGCCTTGGCACTCTTCACATCACCGGTTTCATACAGCGCCTTGGCAGCAACCAGCGCACCAAGCGGTGCATAAGCCGTGCGGCCAAATTTCTCTACCAGCTCGCCTGCAGCAGCCTTGGTTTTCTGCGTATCGCGCTCAAGCGCAGCGCGCTGCAATACGCTATAGACGCCAGAGGCCTGCGCCGCCTGGTTGCGCTCGTACCAGTTCCAGCCCTGCCAGGCGAGCACGCCGATCGACGCAGCGACCACGACACCGGTCAGCAGATTGCCATTCTGTTTCCACCAGGCCTTCAGTTCGGCCAGTTGTTCCTGTTCTTCAAGATCGTAGGCAGCCATTTACGCTTCTTCCTCTTCGTTTTCTTCGTTCCAGTCCAACATTGAATTCATGATCGTGTCGGCCAGCGCTTCCAGCGGAACGCGCTTCTGTCCGTCGCCTTCTTCACGCATCGGTTTCAGGCTGACCTCGTTGGCCGCCGCTTCGTCGTCACCGATGATGACAGCAAAGGCTGCTCCCGAGGCATCGGCCTTCTTCATCTGCGACTTGAAGGAACCGCCGCCACAATGCAGTACCACATCGATGCCCTGATCGCGCAAGCCTTCGGCGGCGCGGAAAGCCATGCGCGAGGCAGCTTCGCCGGCATGCACGACATAGACATCGGTTCCGCGCTTGCACGGCTCACCGCCGGCATCGCGCACCAGCGCAATCAGCCGTTCCACCCCCATCGCGAAACCGCAGGCCGGCGCAGCCTTGCCGCCCAGTTGGCCGACCAGGCCATCGTAGCGGCCACCGGCACAGACGGTGCCCTGCGCGCCGAGGCGGTCGGTCACCCACTCGAACACGGTCAGGTTGTAATAGTCCAGCCCGCGCACCAGACGCGGGTTGATCTCGAACGGCAGGCCAGCATCCTTGAGGATCTGCTGCACGGCGTTGAAGTGTTCGAGCGACGCCTCGCCGAGGTAGTCGATCAGCTTTGGCGCACCGACGATCACCTCCTGCATCGCCGGGTTCTTCGAGTCGAGGATACGCAGCGGGTTGCTATGCAGGCGGCGCTTGGCATCCTCGTCGAGGAGGTCCTGATGCTGCTCGAAATAGACAATCAGGTCGGCCCGGTGGCGCGCACGCTCTTCCGGCTGGCCCAACGTGTTCAGCTGCAGCTTGATGCCATCAAGCCCCAGGTCGTCCCACAAACGGGCACCCATCAGGATCATCTCGGCATCGATGTCCGGGCCGGCAAAACCGAGGGCCTCGACGCCGACCTGATGAAACTGGCGGTAGCGCCCCTTCTGTGGGCGCTCGTGACGGAACATCTGGCCCATATAGTAGAGGCGCTGCGGGGTCTGCGCGATCAGGTTGTGCTGAATCACGGCACGCACGCAACCGGCCGTACCTTCCGGCCGCAGCGTCAGCGGCTCGCCGTTGAGGCTATCGACGAAGGAATACATCTCCTTCTCGACGATGTCGGTCACTTCGCCGATGGCACGCTTGAACAGCGGCGTCGGCTCGACGATCGGCATGCGGATCGGCCGGTAGCCGTAGCTCTTCAGCCACGAACGGACGGTGTCTTCAAACAGTTCCCAGAATTCGGCTTCGTCCGGCAGGATGTCGGGCATCCCGCGCACGGCCTGGATATTGTTGCTCATGATGCGGAAGCGTTCTTTCTTTGGTAGGTACGGGCCACGTAGGCATCGACAATGGCTGTAAATTCTTCGGCAATATTGTCGCCGCGCAGGGTAACGGTTTTTTCGCCATTCTCGAACACCGGTGCCGCCGGAACTTCGCCGGTACCCGGCAGAGAAATACCGATGTTGGCGTGCTTCGATTCGCCGGGGCCGTTCACGATGCAGCCCATCACGGCCAGCGTCATGTTCTCGGCGCCATCATATTCGGCGCGCCACTGCGGCATCTTGGCGCGCACGTGATCCTGGATGGTCTGCGCGAGTTCCTGGAAGAAGGTACTCGTGGTCCGGCCGCAACCCGGGCAAGCCGTAACCATCGGTGTGAAGGCTCTGAGGCCCATGGTCTGCAGCATTTCCTGGGCAACGATCACTTCCTGCGTGAGCTTGCCACCGGGTTCCGGCGTCAGCGAGACGCGAATGGTGTCGCCGATGCCTTCCTGCAACAGCACGCCCATCGCTGCGGTCGACGCAACGATACCCTTGGAGCCCATGCCGGCCTCGGTCAGGCCGAGGTGCAGTGCGTAATCGGCGCGCTGCGCCAGTTTGCGGTAAATGGCGATCAGGTCCTGCACGCTGGACACCTTGCAGGACAGGATGATCTTCTCGCCGGCCTGCCCGACTTCCTCGGCCTTGGCG
>JAUPVD010000330.1 GCA_030917225.1 Pseudomonadota bacterium | reverse complement strand
TTCCGGTGACCAGCTGCGCGTCCCCGGCGTCACCGGCCTGCATCTGGATGACAGTTATGTCGGTTTTGCCGTCCAGGCCGGTTTCGACTACAAACTGACGAACAACCTGTTCTTCAACGTGGATATCAAGAAAGCGCAGGTGCGCAGCGACCTCGAGAACGACGCTGGGGTCAAGGTCTCTCGCGTCAAGGTAGACCCGGTTCTTGTCGGTGTGGGCTTCGGCTGGCGCTTCTGATTCTTCTCGGGAAAACAGGCAAAAGGGGCTGGATTCGCATCCAGCCCCTTTTCTTCAGACCCGCCGATCCGTCAGGTGTCGGCGAACAATCCACGCAAGACGGCACCATAGGCCGCAGACTCGGGGGCGCCTTCCCCCGGCGCCCAGGGCGCCAACTCTTCCACGGAAAGGGGCCGATAAGGCCCAGATTTGGCCTCGAAGATCACCGTGCCGGGCACCAGGGCCAGTACCGTGTGCCAGGTGCCGTATGGAATATCCACGCCGCAACAATCGCCGCCCGCCGTCAGGTGGCGTGTTGAGACAATTTCGCCATCGGCGCCGAAGATGACGACACCGAGCGCACCGGCCAGCACGATGATCGTTTCGTCCTTGGCCGGATCGAGATGACGATGCGGCGGCAGCCATGAACCCGGCTCAATGGCATTGAGCAGCCGATGCGCAGGAAAATCGTCGCTCGGGTGAAAGTTGAAATTTGCCCGCAGGCGTGGCCGCGCTGCTGCATCCTGGCTGACCGAAGCGAGCAGCGCAGCATCGATGAAGCGAACGTTCATCAGCTTATTTGAGATTGACCGCCGACATGGTCAGCGCAGCGCTGCCGACGAAGCCGACCTTGATGCCGCGATTGTCGTCGCCCCAGAGGCACGAGCGGACACCAAGCACTTCGTCGCAACGTGTCGGGTTGCCCAGGATGGCGACCACTTCGTCATAGCTCTGGCCGGTTTTCAGGCGCGCATAGTTTTCCATGCTGACCTTGCTGCAGGCGACCGCAAGGAGGGCGAGAAAAGTAATCAGGAACAGGCGTAGAGCACTCATGGAAAGTATTCCCTCAGGTTTGATGAAGCATCACTGATAGCGTATTTCGACGGCTTCGGCACTCAGCCATTCACCGAGCGCCGCCAGCAGTTCGTCTTCGAGGCGGACACGGGCGCTGTCGCCCAGGTTCAGTTCGCACTGCGCCTCGCCGTTGCGATAGCTGATGCGCACCGGGCAGGCGCCGGGGGTGTAGGCCGAGAGCAAGGCTTTCAGTCGCTGTGCCGCCCCCCGGTCGCTGCTCACTTGTCCGTTCAGCGACAGGCGCAGTTCGCGGGCAAAGCGGCCTCGGGCCTCGGCCAGCGTCAGGATGCGTTCGGCGGTTACCCGCACCCTGCCCTCACCGGCGAAGTCGTCCTTCGACACCTTGCCTTCGATGATCAGCACTTCGTCCTCGCGGATCTTGCCGCGCTCGGCTTCGAGCACCTCGCTATAGACGGCGATTTCCTGCGGCGTTGTGCCGTCATCCAGCGTCACGAAGGACATCTTGCCGCGGCCGGTGATCTTGGTGCGCGTGGCGGTGACCAGCCCGGCCAGCAGCTGCAGCTCGCGCTGCGGCTCAAGCTTGTCCAGGCTGCGCCGGACGAAGCGACTGACCTCGGCACGCACCGCACTGTACGGGTGGCCGGAAAAGAAGAAACCGAGGGCGACCTTTTCTTCCATCAACTGCTGCTTGTCGTTCCAGCGCGGCACTTCAACGTACTGTGGCGCATGTTCTTCGGCGGCGGGACCCATGTCGAACAGCCCGGCCTGCATGGCATTGCGTTCGGCCTGTTCGGCCCATTCGATGGCCAGCCCGACCGAAGCCAGGAGCCTGGCACGATGCGCAGGAGTGCCGCTCGCTGCAGCATCAATGGCATCGAAGGCACCGGCGCGAATCAACGCCTCGACGGTACGGCGATTGACCATGCGCTTGTCGACGCGCATGCAGAAATCGAACAGGTCCTTGAACGGACCACCCTGCTGACGCGCGGCGAGGATGACGTTCACCGCCTGCTCGCCGGTTCCCTTGACCGCCCCGAGTCCGTAGCGGACCGTCTTGGCGTCGACCGGCACGAAGCGGTAGTCGGATTCGTTCACATCCGGCGGCAGCACGGTGATGCGATTCTTGACGGTATCTTCGTAGAAGATCTTCACCGAATCGGTGTTGTCCATGTCCGACGACATCGTCGCTGCCATGAAGGCCGAGCAGTGGTGCGCCTTGAGCCAGGCCGTCTGGTAGGTGACGACAGCGTAGGCGGCGGTGTGCGACTTGTTGAAGCCGTACTCCGCGAACTTGGTCATCAATTCAAAAAGCTGAACCGCCAGCGCCGGGTCGTAGCCCTTTTTCGCCGCGCCATCCGCGATGGTCTCGCGGTGCTGGTCCATCTCTTCCTTCTTCTTCTTGCCCATCGCCCGGCGCAGCATGTCGGCGCCACCGAGCGTGTAGCCGCCGATGATCTGCGAGATCTGCATCACCTGTTCCTGATACACGATAACGCCGTAGGTCGGCTCCAGGCAGGCCTTCAGATCGTCGTGAAAATAGTCGATCTTCTGCTGGCCTTTTTTACGCAGGATGAAGTCGTCCACCATGCCCGAGCCGAGCGGGCCGGGACGGTAGAGCGCGAGCACGGCGATGATGTCCTCGAAGCGGTCCGGTGCCAGCTTCTTCAGGAGCTTCTTCATGCCTTCCGATTCGACCTGGAAGATCGCCGTGGTGTTGGCGTCCTTGAGAATCTGGTAGGCGGCGGGATCGTCGAAAGAGAGTGCGTTGAGGTCGTGCTTCACCCCGGTCAGGCGTTCGACGTAGCGCACGGCGAGATCGATGATGGTCAGGTTGCGCAGGCCGAGGAAGTCGAACTTGACCAGGCCAACTTTTTCGACGTCGTCCTTGTCGTACTGCGATATCACCGAGGCGCCACCGTCGGCCGAATAGAGCGGGCAAAAATCGGTCAGCTTGCCCGGCGCAATGAGCACACCACCGGCGTGCATGCCGACGTTGCGCGTCAGATCCTCAAGTTTTTCGGCGAGCGCAAAGAGTTCCTTGACCTCCTCCTCCGCGTCCAGTTTCTCGCGCAACTGCGGCTCGGCCTCCAGCGCCTTGGACAGCGACAGCGGCTTGTTCTGCTCGACCGGGATCAGTTTGGAGAGCGAATCGCAGAAGGTGTAGGGCATGTCGAGCACGCGCCCGACATCGCGGATGACTGCCTTCGACGACATGGTGCCGAAGGTGGCGATCTGCGACACGGCATCCTTGCCGTAGGCTTCGCGCACGTATTCGATCACCCGCCAGCGGTTGTCCTGGCAGAAGTCGATGTCGAAGTCGGGCATCGACACCCGCTCGGGGTTGAGGAAGCGTTCAAAAAGCAGTGCGTAGGCGAGTGGATCGAGGTCGGTGATGCCCAGCGAATAAGCCACCAGCGAACCGGCACCGGAACCCCGGCCGGGACCGACCGGCACGCCGTTCTTCTTGCCCCAGTTGATGAAGTCGGCAACGATCAGGAAGTAACCGGGGAAGCCCATCTGCACAATGGTGTCGGTCTCGATCTTCAGCCGGGCTTCGTAGGTGGGGCGTTCCTTCTCGCGCACTTCCTGATCG
>JAUPVD010000329.1 GCA_030917225.1 Pseudomonadota bacterium | reverse complement strand
CTTAGAGCCCGCTATCCGCTGGCATTGCGCCTGCGTCGAAATTTATGCGCAAAGCGCGAAGTATGGATCGGCAATGCCGCACAGACGCTGCACCCGGTGTCCGGACAGGGTTTCAACCTAGGCATTCGTGATGCGTGGGAGCTGGCCGAGAACCTTTTGGTGCAACCTGGAGTGCCCACGGGACTCGATAACTATTCCCGTAACAGGCGGGTCGATCGGTACGGCAGCGCAGCTTTTACTGACAGTATCGTGCGTGCGTTCTCCAATGATTTCCCTCCGCTGCGGACTCTGCGAGGACTGGGCCTACTAGCACTGGATTTGTGTCCAGCGGCCAAAAAATTTGTTGCCGGGCGAATGATCTGGGGCGCGCGAGCTTGGCCGTAAAACCCATAGGAACGAAAGCTCTATTCCACCGACGGCGACACATCAAAATCCTCCGGCGCCAATCCGGCAGCATGCCTCGCCCAGATCATTTCGTAGGCCTTTTCAATCTCTCGGACCCGAGTCTCGACCGAGAACAACGTCACTGTCTTCGTCGTTTCCACTGTCTGCACCAGTTGACGTCGCCAGTTCTGGTCGTTTGCGAACCGCTGCGCTGAAGCGACGAACTGAGCTTCGTCGTTTGCAGCCAGCGCCGACAACCCGCATAAATTTAGCATACCCTCGGAAACTCTCGACACCACGGAGCTTCCGACAATTGTCAGGACGGGAAGCCCCATAGCGAGCGCATCGGCTGTTGTTGCATGGCCGTTGTAGGAGGCCGAATCGAGAAACAAATCCGCCAGTCGAAATCGTGCTAAATGCATCTCCCGCAGCACCATTGGGGCGAACACCAAGCGTTGCCGGGAGATACCAAACACCTCAGCAGCATCCCCAAGATTATTCTCAATCTGCGGCGATTCTGAAATCAGCCACAACACTGAATGCGGGATAGCCTCCAGTACCTTTAGCCAAAGACGGAAGGTTGCTGGATCAATTTTTCTTGGCATATGGAGCGCACAGAGCACGAACGCCTCATCAGGGAGGGCTGCATCCGGGCGCCGAAGATCAGTGGAGGAGCACTTGGGCATTTCGCACGGCGAATAGAAACTCGGCAGATATGCGATCTTCTCATCCCACCATTGACGACTTGTCGGCGTAAGGATTGTATGGTCAAGAATCGAGTAATCAATCCAAGGTGCCCCTTGCGTCCCCATGAAACCGAGATAGCTGACCTGAATCGGCGCTGGGCGAAGCGCCATCGCCTCCGGCCTTCCGTAAAGGGTGTAGCCGGAAAGATCGACCAGGATATCTATGCCATCCATGGCAATCAGTTGCCCGATGACAGCACCTGAAAATGCGGACACATCCCGAAAAACGTCTGCGCCTTGCTCGGAACGCTGTCTTTCACGGCTGCCATCATCAGGCCCGGTCGAATACACATAGACCTCGAAGCGGCTTCGATCATGCATTTCGAAAACGCCTCCGATCAAATACGCTACCGCATGAGAACGCAGATCCCCTGACAAATAACCTATGCGTAGTCGCGGACCTCGTTCACGACGGGACTTTGCAAATCCGCCAGCCCCCAGTGACGCACGTATTCTCCGGGCCACATTTCTCGCCAGCGTCTGGCGAAGTTCATCCGTGACAGGAAGCCCGAGCGAGATGTAGGCGTAATCCGGGTTGTCGATTTCCGGACACCCGTCACCTCGGATCATGTTGCCGAACTGACGAGCGAAAACTGCGTAATCGCTCCAGTCGCAGGTACGAACTCGGTCATAGCGTGAAAAGATGAAGATTCGCTCTGGGCTCAGTTCAGGATAGAAACTAACACTATCGGTCCGCAGCGGGTTCGCATAGCGAGAAAGGAGGTTGGGGCTCAGGGCCAGCGCATTGCCCATTCGTGTGCGCGCAGATCTCAAATCCCCCAAAGCCGCCAACGCCACTGCAGCAGAGAGCTCTGACTTCGCATCGCCCGGAGCTAGCGTCAAGGCGGCCTCGAAAGCTTCTAGCGCGCTCACGAATTCAGCCGCCCCCAACAGCACGTCGCCACGATTGAAATGGAACGCAGCAGTGCCAGGATGGTACGCCAAGGCCATGTCGCAGGCAGCAACGGCTTCCGCGACAAGACCCGCGCGCGCAAGACTGGGCCCAAGATTCAGCAATGCTCCGGCGTGGCCCGGTTCGATTTCGATGGCCCGTTGATAACAATGAAGCGCCGCTGGGATATCGCCGACCGCTTCGAGAACTACTGCCGTGTTGAACAGCACCATCGGATTGCTCGGAGAAAGGCGCAGCGCGCTCTCGCAGGCGCGGAGCGCACCCTGCAGCAACCCGAGTTCGAAGCGAAGCGTCGCAACGGCATTCCACGCCTCGATGCTTTCTGGACTCCGCTCAGCAACCAACTCAAAAGCACGCAGCGCGGCTTCCAGTTCACCTGTTGCGTGCAACTGTTCGCCTATCGAAAGCACGGCAACAGCATCTTCGGCTTGCCCGGACAAAATCAGCCTTCGGAGTCGCTCCTTGAGTGCCACAACATTGTTCGGTTCGATTTTGGTTCCCCGTCTGCGCAATTGACTATTTCAATATTAGCGGAGCTCCCTGCTTCAGTGGTTATTCAGGCGCTTACGCTAGAATGATTGAACCTCTATCCCATCTGGCACAAATGACTGCGGTTCACATCGTCACACGGCTACACGGAATCGGCGGAGCAGAAACGCATTCCTTCGACCTTGCAAACGCACTACGGGAATCCGGCATCAGCACTACACTGTGGAGCGACAGCCCGAGTCCGTTCGTCTCGCATTTCGGAGGTGTCGCGGTTAGCCCCTTTAACGGCAGATTCCCTAAAGGCGGCACGCTTATCGTGGTCGGCACATACTTCAGCCTCGAACCGTGGATTGACCATGCCAGACCCAAGCGACTCGTTCTCATTTGCGTCAACTCGCACCCACAGCAACTTTACGCCACACTGGCGGCACTCGATAGAGCGACGCTGCCGCCGGTGCAAATAGCCTTCGTCAGCACGCGGCTTCGCGACACCATGGGAGTGCCTGGATACATCTGCCCGGAAATCGTCGACCTGAAACGCTTTCATCCGGCGCCCCACTCGCCGCGATCGGGGACGACGATCGGTCGACTGTCACGAGACATCATGGACAAACATCACCCCGAAGATCCATCGCTGTACAGGATGCTCGGCTGGCATGGAATACGCACTCGGATCATGGGCGGCACCTGTCTTGCACCCTGCCTTCAGAACGAGCCGAGCATTGAATTGCTTGAAATCAACAAGGAGCGCCCGGAGGAATTCCTTCGCACACTTGATATTTTTTATTACCGGACATCTCCACAACTTCATGAGGCATCCGGCAGGGTAATCGTCGAGGCCATGGCTTGCGGTCTGCCCGTCGTCGCCCACAAGAGCGGTGGTTACACCGACTGGGTCGAACAAGGCAGAAATGGCTACATTTTCTCGACGCAGGAAGAGGCTTACGAACTGCTCATGCGACTGCATCAGGCTCCTGCCGAGCGAGACAGAATCGCCGGCGAAGCGCGGGCATCGGCAGAAAAAATAGCCGGGCGCGCGGCCCGGCTTGCTTACTTCAGTTGGCTAACAACGGGCGCGGACCTCAGCGTTTGAACGCAGCGGCACCCTGCACCTCACCAACACTACTGGTAAACTTGTAGGTCAGTCCCGCATGGGATGCGTTCGCGCCAGCAAAAAAGCCATTGATGTAGGCGCCGCCGCTAGACCAGCTGAAAGTCTGACCTCCCGAACCGGATCCCGCCATCGAGTTCAAGTTATACGTAGAGCCTCCGATCGGAACATTCACGTTGGCAGCG
>JAUPVD010000328.1 GCA_030917225.1 Pseudomonadota bacterium | reverse complement strand
GTCGAGGTCGGTCGCGACATTCTTCTCGCCGACGTGATCGAGGTATCCCGAGCGCTGCAGCAGCGATCCCGGTTGCGAGTTCAGACCGCAAACAAGCAGCGTACATCCGCGCTTGGCCAGCTTGTCGCGCAGGTTTTCCAGTCCTTCCAGGCCGGTGGTGTCGAGCTGCACCAAGCGTGTCATGTCGAGAATGACCACCTCCGGGTGGCCGGCGTGAGGATCAAGCAGTTCTTCCAGCTTGTTGACCGCGCCAAAGAACAAGGAGCCGTAAAGCTGCCAGGCAGCGACGCGCATCGTACCGTCCGGGTAGATGAAACGCGGCTCCTGGGCTTCTTCGTCGAGCGGCAGGCGCTCGATGCGGGTAAGCTCGGACATGCGGTAGATGAAGAACAGGCTGGCCAGCACCATGCCCAGTTCGACGGCAATGGTCAGGTCGAAGAGCACGGTGACCAGAAAGGTCGCCACCAGAATGATCCGGTAGTTGTACGAATAGCGCCGCAACTCCAGGAAATGGTGCCATTCCCCCATGTTGATCGCCACCACCATGACGATGGCCGACAGCGTGGCGAGCGGAACGTAGGAGGCGAGCGGCGCCGCGACCAGCACGATGCCCAGCAGTACCAGCGCGTGGATGATGCCGGCGATCGGCGTGCGGCCGCCGGTCTTGACGTTGGTGGTGGTGCGGGCGATGGCGCCGGTGGCGGCAAAGCCGCCGAACAGCGGCGCGGCGATGTTGGAAAGGCCCTGCGCGATCAGTTCCTGGTTCGGGTCGTGACGGTCGTCGATCTGGCTGTCGGCAACGCGAGCCGACAGCAGCGACTCGATGGCACAGAGCAGGGCGATGGTGATGGCCGGCGAAATGAGTTTGCCGAAATCGTGGATCGAAAGGCTGGGCAAGCCGAAATTCGGCAACTCCTGCGGGATGCCGTTGAAACGGCTGCCGATGGTTTCCACCGGCAGGTCAAAGAAGAACGAGACCAGTGTGCCGATGAGCAGCACGGCCAGCGGCCCCGGCGCCCGGCGCAGGATCGCGATGTGCTGCGCCAGCCGGTTGTAGGAAATCAGGAAGATAAAGCAGCAGCTGGCGAGCGCCAGCGTCGGCAGGTCGACGGTGTGGGCGTAGGCAACCAGCGTCTTGATGCGGGCGAAGAATTCCGCCGGCAGGTTGTCGATCTGCAGGCCGAAGAAGGCCCGGATCTGCGCCAAGAAAATGACTACGGCGATGCCGTTGGTGAAACCGATGACAACGGTGACCGGGATGAAGCGGATCAGCTGCCCCATCCGTGCCAGCCCCATGGCCACCAGAAAAATGCCAGCCAGCATGGTGGCTCCGAGCAGGTTGCCGAAGCCGTGGACGGCAACGATGCCGTAGACAATGGGGATGAAGGCACCGGTTGGGCCACCGATCTGCACGCGCGAGCCGCCGACGGCTGAAGTGATGAGGCCGGCGATGATGGCCGTCCAGATGCCGGCCGTTGGCGAGCAGCCGCTGGCGATGGCGAAGGCCATGGCCAATGGCAGGGCGAGGACGCCGACGGTGATCCCCGAAGCAAGATCCTTGCCGAATTGCGCGCGATTGTAGGTAGGCAGGCAATCCAGCAGCTTGGGGCGGAAGGCGATTCGCATGATCGGTACCGGGAGAATGAGGGTCGAATTATATGATTATGAAATTAATTGTAAATGCTAATCATATGTTAATCTTTTGGAAAATCTCTCTGGGAGTCATCCGTCATGGAAAGCCGGACAGCACGTCTGACAATTTTGATCGATCCGCGCAAGAAGGAAATCTTCGAGGAGATATGCGCCGCCCACGACCTTACGCCGTCGCAGGTCGTGCGCAAACTGGTACGCCAGTACATCGTCGACAATGCGGGCAACCGTGAGCTGCCTGAATGGCTGAAGCCGACTGGAAAGGCGGCTGAGTAGGCACAGCTTCCGTGGCTGGCTGCGGTGGCAGATGCCAGCTTTCAGCTACTGCCGGAACAGCCAGTCTTTCAGTATCGGTTCGGGGTGTGCTTCACCTGTCTGCGCCAGTTGCGCCAGGAAGAGCTCGGCGGCCGACAGCGCATCACTGAGCGCGTTGTGTGCTGGGTAGCGCGGCAGGTGATGCTGTCGTCGGAGGGCTCCCAGGCGCAGGCTGCCTGGAGAAGGGGTTTCACGCTGGCGGTTGAACCGGCGTACGGCGATGTCCAGCGTATCCACCGCAGGGATCAGGATTCGACCGCCGAAATGTCGCTCGCAGGCGCGGCCGATGAAACCGAGTTCGGTTTTTGCATGATGGGCAATCAGCACACGCCCGGCGAGATCCCGCAGCAGTTCCCGCAGTGCTTCCTCAAGTGAAATGCCCGCAGCCGACTCATCGTCGGTGATGGCGTGGATCACTGCCGAGTCGCCAGTCATTGCACCGGTAAGGCGCGCAACCCGATGACGTGCGCTGCCCAGATCAATGCGCGGGCCATCAAGGCAAACCCAGCCCAGGCTGACGATTTCGTGTCGTTGCGGATCACCGCCAGTGGTTTCGAGGTCCAGGGCAAGATAGCGGGATTCGCCACACGGCCGTCTGCCATCGGCAAAAGGCGTTGCCAGAAAATCCCGCAGCGGACCTGCGGGCGCTTTTGCCAACAGTCGACGTCGACGGAACTCAAGGCTGAGCAGGCGCTCGAGCATCATTCTCGCGTGCGGTTCGGGTAACGTTGGGCGAGCACGTCCTGAAGCCTGCCAATCACGGCAAAGACGGCTTTGAGGTGCGTACGTTCAAGCGCCGTCAGTGACTCCGGTGAAATGAAGTTGTCTGGCGGCTGGCCGTGGCGAATCTGCCCCGCCTGATGGCGCTGGCGCAGGCCGCCGAGGAAGGTAAATGCCTCTTCCAGTTCCTGCGCGGCTTCGTTGCTCAGCGTGGCATGGCCAGCGGCTGCCCGCAGCCGGGCAACGGTGCCGATCTCCGCAAGTCCGGCGCTCAGTGCGTGGATGCGGGCAAGATCGATGATCGGGATCAGTCCCCCGCGCTTGATGTCGAACGTGTGGGCATGATCGCCGCCATCGGCTACCAGCAGATTGCGGAAAAAACCGAGGGGGGGTCTGTTTTCCAGTGCGTTGGCGGCCATCCGGGCGAGGAAGCCTTCGTTTCGCGCACATTCGCGGACGACTGTTTCATGCAGCGGCGTGAG
>JAUPVD010000327.1 GCA_030917225.1 Pseudomonadota bacterium | reverse complement strand
GGCGCCTGCGGCGTGAAGATCACCTTGCCGGCGGCAAAGCGCGGAATGACGAAAAAGGCTTCGCCATTGCCTTTGCCACCTTCGCGGATGACCATTGCCGATTTCTCGGGATCGCCCCAGCGCTCCTGTAGCTCGCGGCGCACGCCTTCCGGCAGCGTCGCCAGCCAGGCACGATAGGTTTTCACCGGCAGCTTTTCGGCCAGCCCGTCGCGCAGCAGTGATTCCAGTTGCCCATCGCGATAGAAGGGCGAGAGCAGGCGCTGCAGGTTGTTGATCAGCACCGTTTCCTCGGCCGGTTGCGCGTCGTAGCCGGCAGCTTTCAGCGACTTCAACGTGGCAGCAAGGCTCAGTGGCAGGTTGAGGTAGGAAGCGGAGAGGTTCTTTTCACCCGGCGGGTAGTTCCAGAAGAAGACGCCAAGCTTCTTTTCGGCATTCGGCAGGCGCTGCAGGCGCACCTGGTTGACCGCCTTGGCGACGACGGCCGCAGATTGTTCGGGGATCACCGTCACTGCGTCGTCGCCCTTCTTCTGCGCGCCGGCGATCACCGCGTCGGTGATGCCGGCATACTCGCCCTGGGCCAAGAAGAAGGGCACGTCGATCAGTGGCACGCCCTGTTGGTCGGCACGCCAGTCGGCCTCGTCGCCCTTGCGGTAGGAGAGGGCCTGCACCCAGGGGATGCCAAGCGCTTCCAGTTCCTTCTTTCGTCCTTCCGGGTCGAGGACGATCTGGGTGTTGATGACGGCATCGGCGACGAGTTTGCCGTCGACCTTCAGCAGCCCGGCTTGCGGCCCCATGACCGGCGCGTACCAGGCCAGCGGCACGGCACCGGCGGCTTCGACGCGGGAGATCAGGTCGTCGATGAAGGCCGTTTGTTCACTGCCGACATAGGTCTGGTGCAGCGCGATGGCGATTACCGGCGGCTTCTTCGCCAGGTCCACTTTTTTCCAGCGCAGGTAGTCCGCCGTGTTGGCGAAGATGAGGCTGGGCGCCTGCGGGTGGTAGATCGCGGCCTTGGGGAAGATCACCGGCGGCGCGATGCCGTCGAGTGGCTGGCCCTGGCGGTGCGCGGCGAGCGTGCGGAAAAAGTTCTCGAAGTTGGGTCGTGCGCCGTTGATGTAGTAGGCGTGCAGGCGATCAGCGACCGCCTTCGGGAACCCCTTGGCTTCTGGCTTCGTCTCGTGCATCCACAGATGCGGCGCCTTGAGGCCGGGCAGCCCCTTGGCCAGCTTGGCGCGCATCTGGTCCTGCAGATGGTCGCGCGGCGCGTCGAAGATCACGACATCTGCGCCCCGGAACAGCGAGGCGTCCTGCTCGGCCGGCAACTTCTCGGCCTGCCGCGATTCGACCTTGAAGCCGTGCGCGGCACCGATTTCGGCGAGCTTGGTGAATTTTCCGTGTGGCACTGGGCTGACGGAAATGAAGAGGAGGCTGGTCGTGGCGTTTTCGGCGTGGGTTGCGGCGTGTGTCGCTGCACTGAACAGCGTGGCAGCAACGAACAGGGTACGGCCTAGGAATTTTCGCAGGGGCATGGGGTGGCTTGCTGGTCGTGGGGTGGATCAATGCAGCGACTGGCTGGCGGCATGGATGAGTTTGTTGTCGTCGGTATTCGTTTCAACGTGGGGTTCGTCGGCAATGGCCGTGTGCAGCTGCGCCCATTCGTGTTCGAGGCGCTGCGCGAGCTGCTTCAGCGGTGGCGGCATGTCGGTATCGGTGTAGTGCTGCAGCAGCGCCAGGTTGCGCCGGATGCGGTTGGCGAGCCGCGGGCAGCCGAGGCAGGAAAAGCGCGTCATCATCGTCATCAGTGCAGCGATGAGCGAGACCGGGTCGGGCAGTTGCGGCTTGCGGTTCGTTTCCATGGTTGCTTCGTTGGGCACGAAGCCCCCGGTGCGTTTCAAGCGCACCGGGGGTCGGCTTTGTCTCTTTCTTCTTGTGTCCTAGAAGTCGGCCTGGAAGGCGACGCGGAAGGTGCGGCCTGGTTGCGAGTAGAAGTCGACGCTTTCCGGATAGAGTGCGTCGGCCTGGCGGATGTCGCTCCACTGCCAGTACTTCTTGTCGAAGACGTTGTTTACGCCGGCGGTGACGCGTGTGTCGCGGCTGGGCTTGATCCAGGCGGTGAGGTCGGTGACGCCATAGCCCGGAGTACGGTAGTAAGCCGGGTCGGTAGCTGTGCCGCTGCTGTCGTCGATTCGGTGCTTGCCGGTAGCGGCGCGCAGCCGTGTTTCCGCGCCCCAACTGCCGGCGTCATGGGCAAGACCAAGGCTCAAACGCATCGGCTCGATGCTGTTCAGCGGCTGCTTGTTTTCCTTGTTGTCGCCGTGGGCATAGGCGACCGCACCATCAACGCGCCAACCTGGCTTGAAATCCCAGCTGCCACGAACTTCGGCACCGTAGATGCGTACCTTCGAGAGATTCCGCGACTGGTAGGTCGTGAAGCCGGGGATGCAGGACGGATCGGACGGGCAGGCAAGCTTGATGTTCTCGATGAATTCCTTGTACTGGTTGTTGTAGACCGCGATCTGACTGCTCGTCGTTGCCGATTTCGCGCGCAGCCCGAGCTCCAGACCGACACTGGTCTCCGGTTTCAGCTCGCCGTTGGGAACCGAGCCGTAGAGCTGGGCGGTGTTGCGGAAAGAGCCATTGACCTCGTTGTAGTTCGGTGCACGGAAGCCGGCAGCGATCTGGCCGTAGGACGTGAGTGTCTCGGTGAATTTCCACTGTGCGCCGAGCTTCGGCGAAAAATGGCTGTAGCTTTGTTCGGAAACGGTTCGGTTGAGCTGCGTCAGCACCTGCTGCGACAGCGCATCGACTTCCGGCTTTAGCTTGGTATGGTCGTAGCGGATACCGGGCGTCAGCGTCAGCTTGCCGCCGGCGAGACCGGTGATTTCATCCTGCAGGAAGAGACCGACGGTATCGGTCTGGCCGTTGGCGAAATCGCGCAACGGATAGTTGTCGCCGGCAATCGATTTCGAAACGGTGCCGGTGGTCAGGTTGTAGCGGGTGGCGTCGCGCAGCTCCTCAACTTCCTGGCGCATCAGATCGACGCCGTAGGTCAGCAAATGGGAGACGCTGCCGGCGCCGAGCAGCGACTCGAATTGAAGGTTTACGCCAGTATTCGTCTGGTCAAAGAAGAAATCCTGATAGATGTTGCAGTTGTTGCCGGCGCCGGTTGATGCCGAACAGGTTGCGCCGGTATTGCTGCGGCGCTGGTAGTTCTTGTTGTGCGTTTCCGCATCCTGATAGTAGGCCTTGGCGAGCATGCGGTCGTAGAAGGCGCCGGTTGGCTTGTGCTCGTATTCGAGGCTGAAACGGGCGCGCTTGGCGTTGTCGTCGCCAGTCATGGTGGTGATCTTCGGCAACGATCTGCTCAGACGGAGAACGTCCGTGTCGACATTCTGCTCACGCCCTTCAATGGTGGCGGAGAGCTTGTGGCCGGCCGATGGCTTCAGTATCAGCTTGGCGATCAGGCCGCGATCTTCGGTGTCGGCAGGATTAGGCTTGCTGCGGTAACGGCTGGTGCTGCTGTCTTTGCCCTGGTTGTCGGTTTCGTGGCCGCGCGCTTCTCCATAGCCGAGCAGAAACTCGGCACTGTCGCTGCGCAGGGCGCCGACGACGCTGCCGGAGAACTGTTCGTTGGCGCCGAAGTAGCCGCCACGCACGCGCACGGCCGCCTTCTTCTCGCCGGTCGCAATGTCCGACGGATCAATGGTGACAAAGCCAACCACGCCGCCCATGGCGTCGGAACCGTAGAGGCTGGAAGCCGGACCGCGCACGATTTCAACCTGCTTGAGGAAATCGGGCATCGCCGAAGGCGTTGCACTCATCGAGAAGTTGGTCGGGCCACCACCGTTGTAATAGTCGGGCAGGCGGACGCCATCGACCATCTGCACGACGCGGTTGTCCTCGATGCCACGGATGTTTACGCGCGTTGAGCCGAAGCGGCGCAGGTCGCGGGCCATCGCGACATCAGGCTCGTCGCGAAAGAGATCGGCCTCGTCGGCCGGCATGCGGCGATCCATCTGTTCACGTGTGACGGCAGTGACGGTGACCGGCAGGTCGTCGATGACGGCGGCGTTGCGCGTGGCGGTGACGACGGTGTCGCGCAACTGCTGGTCGGCGAAGGCCGGCAGCGCAGAGGCGGCAAGGGTGGCCGCTACGGCGGCGGCGAGTGGATCAAGGGCGAAGCGCCGGCGTGAACCGGCATGGTCGACAGACATGCATACCTCCAGAGAGCTTTTTTATTAGCTGGCTGGCGCATGGCTGGCTGGCGTTCAGATGGAAAAAGGAATTGAAACGAATTCGGGGCGGGGTGTCCTGGCAAAAACGGGCGATAGATTGAAGAACTGGCTGCCGACTCGGCTACGACTCAGGCCGTCGCCGGCTGCAACCGGGCACGCAGGCTGATCGCCACATACCAGAGCAGCGGCACGACCAGCAGCAGGCCAGTGATGAAACTGCCGTACTCCCCCTCGGGAGCATACGGCTCGGTGGCGAGGTGCCAGTATTCGTTGTCGATCGGCAACAGGCCGGTTTCGGTGAATTCGTGGAAGGCGTAGAAGACCAGCTGCACGGCGAAGAGCAGCAGAAAAACCGAAGTCACCTGGAAGAAGCGCGGCAGCTCGATGCGGGCGCCGAAACGGCTGCCGGCCCACGCGGCCAGTCCGGCCAGGCAGATGCCGAGCAGGCCGCCGATGACCATGTCCCAAGCGCCACCCATGCTGGCCAGCGAGGTCAGCATCAGCGTCGTTTCCATGCCCTCGCGGGTGATCATCAGCACGACAAAGGCGAAAACACCAAACCACGCCGCCGGGCCGGCTTTCACCGCCGAGGCCTCCAGCCGGGCATGGATCTGCTGCTTGAGGTGGCGCGCCGCCTTCAGCATATAAACCACCATCGAGATCACCAGCACGGCGGCCACTAGTGCCAGCGAACCTTCCCACAAGGGCTGGCTTTCCGCCTGGCCGAGCGCCCAGCCGGCGGCGAAGCAAGTGATGACCGAAACGCCGATGCCCCAATGCGCTGCAGAAACCAGCGCAGCGCGCCCGGTCTGGCGCAGATAGGCGAGGGTGATGCCGACGATCAGGAAGGCTTCGAGGCCTTCACGCAGGGCGATAACCAGAGATTGCAGCATGGCGAATGCGTCCATCTACGAATGAGAATGGTTCGCATTATAACGAAAGCGGGAGATTTGGCAAGCAGGTCCGGCCGCTCAGTGATTCCTCATCAGCGTACTGACTGCGATGTCTTCATCGATTTCCGGCCAATGCACACCAACGCCCGCGCCGATCCGGGCGCAGACAGCAGCCTGCCAGTCGGCGCGGCTGGCAGGTTCGCCTCCGATGCGGAAGCGGGCGACGTCTAAGTCGGCCTGCGTCAGCTTCGGCGCGTCGTCAGAAACGGGTGGCGTTG
>JAUPVD010000326.1 GCA_030917225.1 Pseudomonadota bacterium | reverse complement strand
TTTCGGCAATGGGGGGCAGCGGCGCTATGCGCATCCTATTCAACCGGCTCCAGTTCGTCATCCGCGGTCGCCTCGGACGCCGCATTCAGCGTTTCGACGTAGCGGCAATTGAGATCCAGCGTCAGCTCATCGATGCTCTCGATGGTCAGGCGAACGCGTTGCCCCGGCGGCAATTCGGGCAGGGATGGTACGCGCAGCAGTTGCGGCAGATGGTCAAGCTTGACCAGCGTTTCGCGACGAACGGTGGCGTCGATCTCACGGACGTTTTCCTGCTGCAGCCAGCGCAGGCACCAGAACTTTTCCATACCGCGCTGGAATTCGGCATAGGCTGCGTAGGTCAGATCAAAATCGCGCATGGCCGCAAACAGCGCGTCGTTGCTGTTCTTTCCCTTGCCGCCAAAGTGCGGGGTCAGGTCGGAGAGCAGCGAGATCAGCTGCCACTGGTTGATCAGGTCGACATAGCGGCGCAGCGGTGACGAGGACCAGGCGTACTGCGCGACACCGAGGCCGTCGTGCGGCAGCGGCGAGGTGGTCATGCGTACCTTGCCGGCGGTCTGCGCACGGTAGATGGCGGCCACGCCTTTCTCGGCGAGCAGTCCGCCCCAGGTGCTGTTGGCGACGATCATCAGTTCGGCGACCAGCTTGTCGAGCGGGCTGCCGCGCTTGCGTTCGCTGATCGTCACGCGGCAGCTTTCCGGCTGGCCGGCATCGCCTTCGATGGCGAAGTTGTAATCGTTCACGCCCTGCACGGCCGAGGGTTTTCCACGCCGCCCTTCGCAGGCGCAGGCCAGTTGCCAGAGCAGCTTCAGTTCATCGCGGAAGGTGAATTCAGGCAGGCCGCTGGCCAGCGTCTCTTCGTTGAATACGGGTTCGATTTCGTGGTGGCGCAGGTTGGCCACCACCGGCACGATTTCCAGCCGCGATTCGTGTGCGGTGATTTCGAGTTCCGGAGAAACGCTCAGGTACAGGGAGACTGCCGGGCAGTCGCGCCCGGCAGAAAGCGTGAAGCGCTCAACGACGGCATTGGGCAGCATGGTGATCTTGTTGCCCGGCATGTAGACGGTAGACAGCCGTTCGCGCGCGACCTCGTCGAGCGGCGACCCGGGCAGAATGCCGAGTCCGGGGGCGGCGATATGGATGCCGACACGCCAACCGATTCCCGGCAGCGCCTGCACCGAGAAGGCGTCGTCGATTTCCGTGGTGGCCGCGTCGTCGATCGAGAATGCCCGCACATCGGCGCGCGGCAGCTTGCCGCCAGCCTCGGGAATCGGACATTCCGGAAAGCCCGTGCCACGGGGGAAGTATTCGCAGAGGAAGCGCTGGAAGTGATAGTCGTGCGCCGACGGAATGGCGCCGCATTTGGCCAGCAGGTGCGCTGCCGCCAGCCCTGTGTCGGCACAGGCGGTTTCCAGCGCCTTGGTTTCCAGGCGGTTGCGATCCGGCTTGTAGAGCAGGTCGCGCAGCAGCGGGGGGAATTCCGGGGGGAGTTGCCCGGCCGTCAGGGCCTCGACCATGCGCTCGATGGCGAGCGCTTGCTGACGCTTCTTTTCAAGACCGGCCAGAGCGGCTGCCAGAATGTCGGCAGGGGCTTTCTTGAAGCGGCCTTTACCCTTGCGATGGAAGTAGATGGGTGCTGCGTGTAGGGCAAGCAGGATCGCAGTCGCTTCGACGGACGAGGCTTCGTGGCCGTAGTAGTCGCGGGCAAAATCAAGAAAAGAAAACTCGCCATCGCTTGCACACTCCCAGAGGAATTCTGCTTCAACGCCGTTGGCCAGCGGTTCTGCTGCATCCAGCAGCGCACTCGCGGCGGGTTTCTCGAATCGCAGCAGCACAGTGGCTGCCTTGATCTTGGCGCGCTTGCCGGAAACCATCTCCACCTGCAACGACGTATCGTTGTCAGTCAGGAGGGACCCCGTCTTGAAGGCGCCGTCTTCTTCAAATAGAACAAACATCGGGCCAATTATAACCCGGAGAATTCAATGATTTGCCCGACGAAATCGGGAAACCGCGTGAAGCTGTGGTCGCCGCCCGGCAGCACTGTCTGGCAGCTGCCGGCATAGCGAGCTACCGCCAGGCGGTAGTCCAGCACTTCGTCGCCCGCCTCGACCAGCAGCCAGTAGCGGGCCGGGGCAATGCGCGGCATTTCCATATTGCGCAGTGCAGCAACGTGGGCGTGGGTGAACTCGAAGGGTTCGCCACCGTAAAGACTGGTCTGCGGCCCGACGTAGGCTTCCAGCGAAAGCGGGGCGACAACCGCTGGATTGATCAGTACTGCTCGCAGATCGTGCTTTTCCGCCAGCCGGGTCGCGTAATACCCGCCCAGCGAACTGCCAACCAGGGTGAACGGGCCGGGGTGGCCGGCCAGAATGGCTTCAGCCTGGGCAATGGCTGCGTCGGGGTCATGCGACAGCGCCGGACAATGGAATCGATCGCCAAGGCCGCGCGCGACCATGGCCTCGGCCATCAGGCGGGCCTTCCAGGATTGCGGAGAGGAGCGGAAGCCGTGCAGGTAGAGAACGGCTGAGGGCATGCAGATCTGCAGAACGGGGCTATTTGTTGGTGCTGCGGAGGTTTTGCAATGCAGGCAAAAGCGCCGGAATATCCGACTGGACGATGCTCCAGACGGTATCTGCATCGATTCCCAGATATCCGTGGATCAGGCGATTCCGGGTGGCAATGATCTGGCGCCACGGGATGTCGGTAAAGGTTTTGCGGACTTCATCCGGCACATGAGTCGCAGCTTCTCCGATCAATTCCATATTCCGCAGCGTGGCGTCGTGGACCATGCGGTTGGCGAAAAACGCCTCTTGGCTTAGTCCGGTGGTGTAGTTGGCGACTTGTTGCGCAAAATCGATCATGTCATCGATGTAGAAATACCACTCGCGTTCAGACACGAATCGCTTCCTTTTCGATGAAGGGTCTTAGTTCCGGGCGAAGCGCTTTTTCGGTAACGAGATCCACGTTGCACCCGAACAAATCTTCCAGGTAGAACTGCACGCCAAAATATCGCTTTGAATTGGCTGGGCCGTCGAACGCCACGAGGATGTCGATATCGCTATCGTTGGCGGCAGTGTTACGCGCGGTTGATCCGAAAAGCGCCAGTTGTGTGACGCCAAAACGTTCGGACAGCACCGATCTGTGCTCCGACAGCAGTTCCAGGGCGCGGTTACGATTCATTTTAGGGGTGTCCAGCAGGTTCAACGCCCGACCAGCAGCCGGCCGACCACATGGCCTACGACTTCGATGCCGCTGGACTCAAAGGCAGCTTCGCTCAGCGTTTCGCTGCCAAAGCGCTCGTTGTCGCAGATCAGGCGCAGGCCATCCACGGTGCCGCGTTGCACCCGGCGCACCACTGGCGCGTCGTGAATGCGCAGCACGAAGACGCCGTTGGTGTGGATGCGATTCACGCGCGGGTCGTAAAACACCACATCGCCGGGGCGCAGATAAGGGTCCATGTCGTCGGCCGAAACCCGCATGGCGGTGACGCCGCGCGGCAGACCGATCTCGCGCAGGGCTTCCGGCAGCATGTACAGCGCATGTGCCTCGTCCTCATCGCTGCCGTGGATGTCGATGACCGTATAGCGCTCGTCGATGGCATGAGCGCCGGTGCTCGGCGTGCCGACCACCAGTTGTTCGACGGTGGTGTTCAGCGTTTCGGCAATTTCCGGCAGGCGTGCCAGCTCCGGCACCCCTTCGCCTCGCAGCCAGTTGGCCGCCGTGTTCTGGCTGACGCCGAACAGTTCTGCCACCGCCGTCACCCGGCCGTAGCCGGAGGGGATGGCGCCGCGCCGATCCAGTGCCGCATTCAGATTTTCCGCGAACTGCTTGCGAAAAGCCTTCTGGCGCAGCGACTTATCGTCCTGATTATCGAGGTGGATAACTGAGTTCATGCGGCGATTATAGACCGGCTTTACGCCATTTCGGCCAAGGGTAATGCCCAATGTGATACAGAAAAGCCAGGTTGCACATGGTTGTTTGTTTTGCTTTAAAACCATTCGTTAAGCTTTAAATCAACAACAATGGTTGTGTTTGTTCTGCCGCGTGGATAATATTCGCCCCGCTTTCATGGGGAGAATCGCCAAAAAGGCGCAATAACAACACAATGTATCGGGGTATTGACAGGAGGAGGGCGGCGCCGACGGCCAATGGCGGCCGTTGCCCTGCGCACCGGGAGGTTTTCCGCCTCCCGGTGGGCGCCATGCGTAGCCGGGGCATCGCCCGCGTTGCCGGAATTGTTCTTCTGGCGGCTTTCCTGACACCGGCTGCGAAGGCCCAGGCCGTCACCGGTGCCGCCATCGCCCAGGAGCTGCAACGCCAGATCGAGCGCGACCGCACTCTGCGCGAACAGCAGGAAACGGCCCCCGATATCCGCCTGCAAGCCCCCGCAGCGGCCGACCCCGGCCGCTTGCCCGTCACCGAAACCCCCTGTTTCCCCGTGCGCGAGATCGTCCTCAAGACCTCGCAGCCCGATATCGACTTTGCCTGGGCCTGGCCAGCCGCCGACCCCGAAGACGACCCCGCCAGCGGCCGCTGCCTCGGCAGTGCCGGCATCAATCTGGTCATGAAGCGCGTGCAGAACGCCATCGTCGCGCGCGGCTACGTTACCACTCGTGTGCTGGCCGAAGCACAGGACCTGCGCGACGGCATCCTCACCCTCAGCATTCTCCCCGGCCGCATCCGCGGCATCCGCTTTGCCGAAGGCACCAGTTCCCGCGCCAACGCCTGGAACGCCATGCCCGCCCGCCCCGGCGACCTGCTCAACCTGCGCGACATCGAACAGGGGCTCGAAAACTTCAAGCGCGTGCCCACCGCCGAAGCCGACATCCAGATCCTCCCCGGTGACGACCCCGGCGAAAGCGATGTCCTCGTCACCTGGAAGCAGGATTTCCCGCTGCGCCTGACCCTCTCCGCCAACGATGGCGGCTCGAAGAGCACCGGCAAATACCTCGGCTCGGTCACCGTCTCCGGCGACCACCTGCTTGCGCTCAACGACCTCTTCTACGCCAGCTTCAACCGCAACCTCGGCACGCACGACAGCGAGACCGTAATATGTGGGGTCAGACACGAAATAACCATTTTTGCTAAGCTATACCCATGGCTCGACTCCCTCGCTACTTCGCCAAAGGCGTACCCCAGCACGTGATCCTTCGCGGCAACAACCGCGAACCGATCTTTGCCAA
>JAUPVD010000325.1 GCA_030917225.1 Pseudomonadota bacterium | reverse complement strand
GCAGCGTGCCGAGGCAAAGGTGGCCGGTCTGCGCGTAGGCGATAGCCGCCTGCATGGTTTCCTTGTCGCGGATTTCGCCGATCAGGATGCAGTCCGGTGCCTGGCGCATGGCGTTCTTCAGCGCGCTGTTCCAGTCGAGCGTGTCCATGCCCAGCTCGCGCTGGTTGACGATTGATTTCTTGTGCTTGAACAGGAATTCGATAGGATCCTCGATGGTGAGGATGTGGCCGGAACGGTTGGCGTTGCGGTGATCAAGCATCGAGGCGATGGTTGTCGACTTGCCCGAGCCGGTTGAGCCGACAATCAGGATCAACCCGCGTTTTTCCATGATCAGGTCGGACAGTACGTCCGGCAGCCCGAGCGAATCGAGGGTCGGAATGTTGCCGAGGATGTAACGGACAACAATCGAAATCGAGGCGCGCTGGCGGAAGATGTTGATCCGGAAGTTGCCGACGCCGGGGACGCCGAAGGAGAGGTTCATCTCCATCGTTGCCTCGAAGGTCCTGATCTGGTCCGGCGTCATCAACTCCATGGCGATCTTCTCGATCATCCCGGAATCCATGATCTGCTGGTTGACCGGCACCGTCGCGCCCTGGATCTTGATGTGGATCGGCGCACCCGCGGAGATGAAGATGTCCGAGGCCTGCTTTTCAGACATCAACTGGAACAGCTTGTCGAGAATCATCTTGTCATCTCCGCCAGAGTGAGTGAAAGCTTAGTCGCCGCGCAGCAGGTCGTTGATGCTGGTCTTGGCGCGCGTCTTGGCATCAACCTTCTTCACGATCACGGCACAGTAGAGGCTGTAGCTGCCGTCCTTCGAGGGCAGGTTGCCCGACACCACGACGGAACCGGGCGGGATGCGGCCGTAGGTGACTTCGCCGGTCTCGCGGTCGTAGATCTTGGTCGACTGGCCGATATAAACGCCCATCGAGATCACCGAACCTTCGCCGACGATGACGCCCTCGACCACTTCCGAACGGGCGCCGACGAAACAGTTGTCTTCAATGATCGTCGGGCCGGCCTGGATCGGCTCCAGCACGCCACCGATGCCGACACCGCCGGAAAGGTGCACGTTCTTGCCGATCTGGGCGCAGGAACCGACGGTGGCCCAGGTGTCGACCATCGTGCCTTCATCGACATAGGCGCCGATGTTCACGTAGGAGGGCATCAGCACCACGTTCTTGGCCAGATACGAGCCACGACGCGCGGTGGCTGGCGGCACGACACGGAAGCCACCACGGACGAAGTCTTCCTGGGTGTAGTCGGCAAACTTGGTCGGCACCTTGTCGAAGAAGCGCATCGGGCCGCCATCCAGCAGCTTGTTGTCTTCGAGACGGAAGGAGAGCAGCACGGCCTTCTTGATCCACTGGTGGGTGACCCAGTCGCCATTGATTTTTTCGGCAACGCGCAGGCGGCCGGCGTCAAGTTCGGCGAGTACGGCGCCGACGGCTTCGCCAATCTTGGCGGGGGCGGTGCCCGGTTGCAGGGTGGCCCGGTCTTCCCAAGCCTGTTCGATGATCTGCTGGAATTGCTGCATGTTGTTCTTCCTAGAGTTTTGAAACAAAGCGTTGAATGCGGTCTGCGGCTTCAAGAGTTTCCGCAAGCGAGGCCACCAGTGCGATACGGACGAATCCGGCACCCGGGTTGACCCCGTTGGCCTCGCGGGCGAGGTAGCTGCCAGGCAGCACAACTACATTATATTCAGCGAGCAGCCGGCGGGCGAACTCGGTGTCGGCAATGGGCGAGTGTTGATCGACTCTGGCCCACAAATAAAAACTGGCGTCCGGCATGCCGGTTTTCAGAACAGAAGCCACGATCGGCGTGACTGCTTGGAACTTTTCCACATACATGCGGCGGTTTTCCCGCACGTGCGCCTCGTCGTTCCAGGCTGCCACCGAGGCCGTCTGCACCGCCGGGTTCATGGCGGCGCCGTGATAGGTCCGGTAGAGCAGGAACTGCTTGAGGATCGCCGGGTCGCCGGCCACGAAACCGGAGCGCATGCCCGGCACGTTGGAGCGCTTCGACAGGCTGGAGAACATGACCAGACGCTCGAAACCGCGTCCCAGCATTTTCGCCGCCTGCAGGCCGCCGATCGGTGGGTTGGCTTCGTCAAAGAAGATTTCCGAATAGCACTCGTCGGAAGCGATGACGAATCCGTATTTGTCGGACAGTGCAAAGAGGCGCTTCCAGTCCTCAAGGTTCAGCACCTTGCCGGTCGGGTTGCCGGGCGAACAGACGTACATCAACTGCACGCGTGCCCATTCCGTGTCGGAGAGGGTGTCGAGATCGAGCGCGAAATCGTTTTCCGGCAGCGTGTTGATGAAACGTGGCTCGGCACCGGCAAGATAGGCTGCGCCCTCATAGATCTGATAGAAAGGGTTGGGGCTGACCACCAGCGGTACGTATCCCTGAGTCTTGGCAACTGAAGTATCGATCACGGTCTGCGCGAAGGCGAACAAAGCCTCACGCGAGCCATTCACCGGCAGGATCTCGGTCTCTGGATTGACGCCGGCAAGTCCATAGCGCCGCTCCATCCAGGCGGCAATCGCCTGACGCAGGGCGGGGATGCCCTGCGTGGTAGGATAATTCGCCAGACCACCCAGGCCTGCCGTCAGGGCTTCCTTGATGAATTCCGGCGTTGCATGCTGCGGTTCGCCGATGGAAAGCTTGATTTCCCGGAGTTGCGGGTTGGGCGTGACGCCCGCAAAAAGTTGCCGCAGCTTCTCGAAGGGGTAGGGGTGCAGCTTGGAAAGATAGGGATTCACGTGTCAGGGGCAGGTTCGATGAAGCTGGGATTATAAGGGGCATCGCCGAGTGGCGAAAGGAATGGAAGCCAAGCAAGAAGCGACGGACGCGACCGGGATTCGCCAGCGGCGGGTGGCTGTGGCCGCGTTGCTGACAGGTGCGCTGGTCTGGGGGCTGATCTGGTATCCCTATCGCATCCTGCGCGATGCCGGTATCGACGGAATACCTGCAACTACGCTCACTTATGCGGTGGCATTCATTCTGGCCATGATTGTCTGGCGGCCACGCCTCAAGGGACTGGGTCAGTTGGCGAATCCATGGCTGATGCTGTTTCTGGCATTGGCGGCCGGGGGGTGCAACATCGGCTATGTCATGGCCACGCTCACCGGCGAGGTGATGCGTGTGCTGCTTCTGTTTTACCTGGCGCCACTCTGGACGGTGTTTCTGTCCCGTGTATTGCTCGGCGAACGACTCAATCGTTTCGGCGCCTTCGTCGTTCTTTTGTCGCTGGCCGGAGCGGCGACCATGCTCTGGCGGCCGGAAACGGGTTGGCCCCTGCCGCGTGACACGGCGGACTGGACCGGACTGGGTGCCGGCTTCTGTTTCGCGCTTTTCAATGTATTGTCGCGCCGTGCCCGCGATGTTCCCCTGGAGCAGCGTATCCTCGTCTCATTTGCCGGCGTCGTGGTGCTCGGACTTCTTTTTGCCGGAACGCAACTGCCAGCGACGACCGCCGCACCGGCCAGTGCCTGGCTGTTGCTGTTGTTGACCGGCGGGTTGCTGCTGGCGGTGAATCTGGCTGTCCAGTTCGGTTTGGCCAATACACCCGCCAATCAGGCCATCGTGATCATGCTTTCCGAGGTTGGCTTTGCGGCCATTTCCTCCTGGTTGCTGGCTGGCGAAATGCTCGGCCTGCAGGAATGGGCTGGCGGCGCGATGATCATT
>JAUPVD010000324.1 GCA_030917225.1 Pseudomonadota bacterium | reverse complement strand
AGGCAAGGCCATCCAGTTGCATCCGCTGGTCTGTGCTGCGTTCAACGCCGACTTCGACGGTGACCAGATGGCCGTTCACGTACCGCTGTCTCTCGAAGCTCAGATGGAAGCCCGTACGCTGATGCTGGCCTCCAACAACGTGCTGTCGCCGGCCAACGGCGAGCCGATCATCGTGCCGTCGCAGGATATCGTGCTGGGTCTGTACTACGCGACCCGCGACCGCATCAATGGCAAGGGCGAAGGCCTGTATTTCGCCGATGTTGGCGAAGTAACGCGTGCTCTGGCTTCCAAGCAGGTTGATCTGCACTCCCGCGTTTCGGTTCGGATCAAGGAATACGAGGCGGACGAGGAGGGCGGCTGGAAGGAAAAGATCACGCGTTACCAGACCACCTGTGGTCGTGCGCTGCTTTCGGAAATTCTGCCCAAAGGCCTGCCGTTCAGCGTTCTTGACCGGCCGCTGAAGAAGAAGGAAATTTCGAAGCTGATCAACGTCGCCTTCCGTCGCTGCGGTCTGAAGGAAACGGTTGTGTTCGCCGACAAGCTGATGCAGAACGGTTATGCGCTGGCGACTCGTGCCGGCATCTCCTTCTGCTCGGACGACATGATTGTTCCGACGAAGAAACACGAGATCATTGCCGAAGCCGAGAAGGAAGTTAAGGAAATCGAGACCCAGTACACCAACGGTCTGGTGACCCAGGGCGAACGTTACAACAAGGTCGTGGATATCTGGGGCCGTACCGGCGACCAGGTGGCCAAGGTCATGATGGAGCAGCTTGGCCACGAAGAAGTGATCGATCGCCACGGCAAGAAGGTCAAGCAGGATTCGTTCAATTCGATCTTCATGATGGCCGACTCCGGTGCCCGCGGTTCTGCGGCGCAGATCCGCCAGCTGGCCGGTATGCGCGGCCTGATGGCCAAGCCGGACGGCTCGATCATTGAGACCCCGATCACGACCAACTTCCGAGAAGGCCTGAACGTTCTGCAGTACTTCATCTCAACGCACGGCGCTCGTAAGGGTCTGGCCGACACCGCGTTGAAGACGGCGAACTCCGGCTACCTGACGCGTCGTCTGGTGGACGTGACCCAGGATCTGGTGGTCATCGAGGACGATTGCGGCACCGAGAACGGCGTCACCATGAAGGCGCTGATCGAGGGCGGCGAAGTTATCGAGGCGCTGCGTGAGCGTATCCTCGGTCGTGTGGCTGCGGCCGATGTGGTCAATCCGGAAACGGACGAAACCGCCATCGAAGCCGGCACCTTGCTGGACGAAGATGCGGTTGATCTGATCGATGCACTGGGTGTTGATGAAGTGCGAGTGCGCACTCCGCTGACTTGCGATACGCGCTACGGCCTGTGCGGCAAGTGCTACGGCCGTGATCTGGGTCGTGGTACACCGGTCAACGTCGGTGAGGCGGTTGGCGTCATCGCCGCGCAGTCGATCGGCGAGCCGGGTACCCAGTTGACCATGCGTACCTTCCACGTTGGCGGTGCGGCTTCCCGCGCTGCCGTGGCGTCGCAGGTTGAAACGAAGAGCACGGGCGTGGTTCGCTTTACTGCCACCATGCGTTATGTGACCAACGCCAAGGGCGAGAAGATCGTCATCACCCGTTCTGGTGAGGTATTGATCACCGACGACAACGGTCGTGAGCGTGAGCGTCACAAGGTGCCGTACGGCGCTACGCTGCAAGTGAACGATGGCCAGCAGATCAAGGCCGGCGGCAAACTCGCCACCTGGGACCCGCATACCCGTCCGATCATCAGCGAATACGGCGGCATGATCAAGTTTGAAAATGTGGAAGAGGGCGTTACGGTTGCCAAGCAGATCGACGATGTGACGGGTCTGTCGACCCTCGTGGTCATCGAATCCAAGCGCGGCGGTAAGGTGCCGTCGAAGGGCTTGCGTCCGCAAGTCAAACTGCTCGACGCCAATGGCGACGAAGTCAAGGCGCATGGTACTGACCACGCTGTCGCGATGACGTTCCAGGTTGGTGTGATCATCACCGTGACCGATGGTCAGCAGGTGTCGGTTGGCGATGTGCTCGCCCGGTTGCCGCAGGAATCGGCGAAAACGCGGGATATTACCGGCGGTCTGCCGCGCGTTGCCGAGCTGTTCGAAGCGCGTACGCCCAAGGATGTCGGCATGCTTGCCGAAATTACCGGCACCGTTTCGTTCGGCAAGGACACGAAGGGCAAGCAGCGCTTGGTTATCACTGGTTTCGACGGTCAGGTGCACGAGGAGTTGATCTCCAAGGACCGCCACGTTCTGGTGCACGACGGCCAGATCGTCAACAAGGGTGAATCGATCGTTGATGGCGAACCCGATCCGCATGACATCCTGCGTCTGCAGGGCGTCGAGGCTCTGGCGATCTATATCACCGACGAAGTGCAGGATGTGTATCGACTGCAGGGTGTGAAGATCAACGACAAGCACATCGAGGTGATCGTTCGTCAGATGCTGCGTCGGGTGAATATTGTAGATCCGGGCGATACCCGCTTCATCAAGAGCGAGCAGGTCGAGCGCGCGCACGTGCTCGACGAGAACGATCGCATGGTTGCCGAAGGCAAGATTCCGGCGACTTACGATTTCGTTCTGCTCGGTATCACCAAGGCTTCGCTTTCCACCGACTCGTTCATCTCGGCGGCTTCCTTCCAGGAAACTACCCGCGTACTGACCGAGGCTGCAATCATGGGCAAGCGCGACGAACTTCGTGGCCTCAAGGAAAACGTTATCGTCGGTCGTCTCATCCCGGCGGGTACCGGTCTGGCCTATCACAATGCACGTCGTGCGCAATCCGCTGGCGACGATATCGCGATCGACCGTCCGATTTCCGAAGAGGATGTGTTCCATACCTCGGAAGAAAGTGCTCCGTCGGCAGGCTGAAAGTAGTTGAAACGCGGCCAGTCGTAGGCTCTGCCTGCGACTGGCAGGTTGACTTTGGACTTGATCAACCCTAAAATTTCGGGTCTTTGTCAGCAAAGGCTAACCAAAGCCTTTGTTTTAAATAACAAAATTGCCAAGGCGGACGCGTCCGCACTGGCTTTTTTGCGGTGCGTGGTAGTGCCGCAAAGCATTTAGGGATAGAAATATGCCGACTATTAACCAACTCGTGCGTCAAGGCCGTACGGCCGAGGTCACCAAGAGCAAGGTTCCTGCGTTGGAGCGTTGCCCGCAGAAGCGCGGTGTTTGTACCCGTGTCTATACGACCACGCCGAAAAAGCCGAACTCCGCGCTGCGCAAGGTGTGCAAGGTTCGCCTGACCAACGGTTTCGAGGTTATCTCGTACATCGGTGGTGAAGGTCACAACCTGCAGGAGCACTCGGTTGTTCTGATCCGCGGTGGTCGTGTCAAGGATTTGCCGGGTGTGCGTTACCACACTGTTCGTGGTTCGCTGGATACCCAAGGCGTCAAGGATCGTAAGCAGTCGCGTTCGAAGTACGGCGCGAAGCGTCCGAAGGCAGCTTGATTTCTGCCTGAGTAAGTGGCTGCTCATCATGGGTGGCCGAGGAAGGCATTTGCCTTTCAACTGAATAGTGAACTAGTGAGGTTGTTATGCCACGTCGTCGTGAAGTACCGAAGCGCGACATTCTGCCGGACCCGAAGTTTGGTTCTGTCGATGTCTCCAAGTTTGTGAACGCCATCATGCAGAGCGGCAAGAAGTCGGTTGCCGAGCGCATCGTTTATGGCGCGTTTGACCAGATCGTCAGCAAGAGCGGCAAAGACCCGCTGGAAGTGTTCGCTTCCGCGATGAGCAACGTCAAGCCGATGGTTGAAGTCAAGTCCCGTCGCGTTGGCGGTGCCAACTACCAGGTTCCGGTTGAAGTGCGTCCGGCTCGGCGCGCCGCGCTGGCCATGCGCTGGTTGCGTGAAACTGCCCGCAAGCGCTCGGAAAAAACCATGGGTCTGCGTCTTGCCGCTGAATTGCTGGAGGCTTCTGAGAACCGCGGTGGCGCCGTGAAGAAGCGCGATGAAGTGCATCGCATGGCTGAGGCCAACAAGGCTTTCTCGCACTTCCGCTTCTAAGCTGGTTTTT
>JAUPVD010000323.1 GCA_030917225.1 Pseudomonadota bacterium | reverse complement strand
TCACGGTCGGTCTGATCGTCCACGAGAAGCGCGAGGAAGAGCGCCGCGATGCCTACCACTCCGACATCACCTACGGCACCAACAACGAGTTCGGGTTCGACTACCTGCGCGACAACATGGTCTATTCCGCCGACCAGCGCGTGCAGCGCGGCCTCAACTACGCCATCGTCGACGAGGTGGATTCGATCCTGATCGACGAAGCGCGGACGCCGCTGATCATCTCCGGCCAGGCCGAAGACCATACCGACCTGTACGTGCGCATGAACCAGGTGGCGCCGATGCTGGTGCGCTGCACCGAGGAAGATGGCCCGGGCGACTACTGGGTCGACGAAAAGGCGCATCAGGTCCTGCTCACCGAAGAAGGTTACGACCACGCCGAGGCGGTACTGGCAGAACTGGGCATTCTGGAAGAAGGCCGCAGCCTCTACGAAGCTTCCAATATCCTGCTCATCCACCACCTGTACGCTGCGCTGCGCGCGCACAACCTGTTCCTCAAGGATCAGCAGTACGTGGTGCAGAACGGTGAAATCGTCATCGTCGACGAATTCACCGGCCGCCTGATGACGGGGCGCCGCTGGTCCGATGGTCTGCACCAGGCGGTGGAAGCGAAGGAAGGCGTGGCCATCCAGAACGAGAACCAGACGCTGGCCTCGATCACCTTCCAGAACTACTTCCGCATGTACGGCAAGCTCTCCGGCATGACCGGTACGGCCGATACCGAAGCCTACGAATTCCAGCAGATCTACGGGCTGGAAACGGTGGTCATTCCGACCAACCAGCCGGTGCTGCGCAAGGATTTCAACGACCAGATCTTCCGCACCTCGGACGAAAAGCACGCGGCGATCATCGCCGACATCCGCGATTGCCACCAACGCGGCCAGCCGGTGCTGGTCGGCACCACCTCGATCGAGAACTCGGAACTGCTGTCGGCGCTGCTCGACAAGGAAAAGTTGCCGCATCAGGTGCTTAACGCCAAGCAGCATGCGCGCGAAGCCGAGATCGTCGTCCAGGCCGGCCGGCCAGGCATGATCACCATCGCCACCAACATGGCTGGCCGTGGTACCGACATCGTGCTCGGTGGCAACGTCGAGCGGGGCATCTCCACGTTGAGGGATGACGAGAGCGTGCCGGCTGAGGATAAGGAAGCGCGCATCGCCGCCATGCGTGAAGAATGGAAAGGCCTGCACAACGCTGTTCTTTCTGCCGGCGGCCTGCATATCATCGGCTCCGAGCGCCACGAATCCCGTCGCATCGACAACCAGTTGCGCGGTCGGGCCGGCCGTCAGGGTGACCCGGGCTCCTCGCGCTTCTATCTGGGCCTCGATGATGCGTTGCTGCGCATCTTCGCCGGTGAGCGCCTGAAGGCGATCATGGAGCGCCTGAAGATGCCGGAAGGCGAGGCCATCGAGCATCCGCTCGTATCGCGTTCGCTGGAGTCGGCGCAGCGCAAGGTCGAAGGCCGCAACTTCGATATCCGCAAGCAACTGCTCGAATACGACGATGTCTCCAACGACCAGCGCAAGGTGATCTATTCCCAGCGCAACGAGCTGCTCGAAACCGAAGACATCAGCGAAACCATCACCGCCATGCGCCATGGCGTGGTCGAAGAGCTGTTCCGTGCCCATGTGCCGGCCGAATCGGTCGAAGAGCAGTGGGATATCCCGATGCTGGAGAAGGTGCTGCTGGCCGAACTGCAACTGGCGGTGCCGGTTTCCGAGTGGGTCAAGAACGAGCCCAACCTTTCCGACGACGACATCCTCGAACGCATTATCGGCGTTGCCGATGCTGCCTATGCCGAGAAAGTCGAGCTGGTCGGCGGCGAGTCTTTCCACCAGTTCGAGCGCAATGTCATGCTGCAGAGTCTCGATACGCACTGGCGCGAACATCTAGCTGCACTCGACCATCTGCGTCAGGGCATCCACCTGCGCGGTTACGCGCAGAAGAACCCGAAACAGGAATACAAGCGCGAGGCCTTCGAACTCTTTGAAGGCCTGCTCGATGCGGTACGCAACGATGTCACCCGCCTGCTGGTGACGGTGCAGATCCGTTCGGCCGAGGATGTCGAGGAAACCGCGCCGCACGCCGATGTGCAGAACGTGCAGTATCACCATGCCGACTATGACGAGGCGCTGGCCACCTCGGATACCGGCGAGCAGGCGCCGCAGCAGCCAGCGCAAGCCGGCCCGAAGGTCGGTCGTAATGATGCCTGCCCCTGCGGGTCGGGCAAAAAATACAAGCACTGCCACGGCAAACTGAGCTGATTCGGTCAGTCTTTGCCGAGGAGGCACAGGGTGTGACGCCGATGCGTTATCCTCTGTGCCTTCGTCATTTATAGCTTTCGGTTTATCTGGATACGATCATGCCCGTCAATTACGCCACCCCCGCCCCAGAAGCCCTGTTCCCCGTTGCCGGCGTCCGCCTCGGCGTTGCCGAAGCCGGTATCCGCAAGGCCAATCGCCGCGATCTGACACTGATTGCGCTCGATGCTGGCGCCACGGTCGCGGGTGTATTTACCGAGAACCGCTTCTGTGCCGCACCAGTGCAGGTCTGCCGCCGCCATCTGTCGGCAGGCAACGAAATTCGCGCATTGGTGATCAACACCGGCATCGCCAATGCCGGTACCGGCGAGCCGGGGCTCAAGGCCGCCGAGTCGACCTGTGCTGCGGTCGCCCAGGCACTGGGAATCAACGATGCGCAAGTACTGCCGTTTTCCACGGGGGTGATCCTTGAACCGCTGCCGGTCGAGCGTCTTGTCGCCGGGCTTCCTGCCGTTGCAGCGGACCTGAAGGCCGACAACTGGCATGCTGCCGCGCACGGCATCATGACCACCGACACCATCGCCAAGGCCGCCTCGCGCCGCGTCGAGATCAACGGCAAGACTGTCACCATCACCGGCATCTCCAAGGGCGCCGGCATGATCAAGCCGAACATGGCGACCATGCTCGGTTACCTCGCCACCGATGCCGGTATTGCCCAACCATTGCTGGCCCAACTGGTGAAAGAAGCGGCGGATGAGTCCTTCAACTGCATTACCGTCGATGGCGATACCTCGACCAACGACTCCTTCATCCTGATTGCCACCGGCCAGTCCGGCGCCAGCTTCGCCGATGCTTCAGCGGCGGGCTACCCGCAACTGCGCGAGGCCGTGATCGGCGTTGCGCGCGAATTGGCGCAGGCCATCGTCCGCGACGGTGAAGGCGCCACCAAGTTCATCACTGTTGCCGTCGCAGGTGGACACGATCGCGACGAATGCCGCAAGGTCGGCTACGCCATCGGCCACTCACCGCTGGTCAAGACCGCCTTCTTCGCTTCCGACCCCAATCTTGGGCGCATCTTGGCGGCCATCGGCTACGCCGGTATTGCCGATCTGGATGTCGATGGCGTCCGTGTCTGGCTGGGCAGCAACGGCGAGGAAATCCTGGTCGCGGAGCAGGGTGGGCGCGCCGCCAGCTACCGCGAAGAAGATGGTTCGCGCATCATGAAGGCTGCCGAGATCACCGTGCGCGTTGACCTGAGCCGGGGTTCGGCGACGGCCAACGTATACACCTGCGATTTCTCGTACGACTACGTGAAAATCAACGCGGACTATCGCTCATGACCGGAATTCGCCACGACCTGACCCGCACCGTCCTGGCGGTCGCCTGTATCGCCGGCCTGGTCGGCGCTTCGTTCTGGGTGCTCCGCCCCTTCCTTGGTGCGGCCATCTGGGCGGCGATGCTGGTCGTCGCTACCTGGCCGGCCTTCCGGCGCCTGGAGGCCCTGCTGGGCGGACGTCGCAGTATTGCCGTTGCGCTCATGACAACGGCCCTGCTGCTCCTGCTGGTTGTGCCGCTGTGGGCAGCGATTGATGCCATTGCCGACAACAGCGGCCGCATTGCCGAGTGGGTAAAAGCGCTGGCTGGGCGGGGGTTGCCGCCTCCGCCGGAGTTCGTGGCGAGCATTCCCTTCGTTGGCGGAAAAATCTCCGGGGTCTGGCGCGACTGGGCTTCGGGCGGTACCGACGAATTGATTGCACGCCTCACCCCGTACGGTTCGGCAGTCGGAAAATGGATGGTGGCCGAAGCGGGCAGTGTTGGCTTCGTGTTCATCCAGTTTCTGCTGGTCGTGGTCCTGTCGGCCGTCATGTATGCCAGCGGCGAAGCGGCCGCTGACAAACTGCGGCGTTTCGGCCGGCGGCTGGCTGGAGAGCGTGGCGAGAATTCCGTAGTCCTCGCCGGTCAGGCCATCCGGGGCGTGGCCCTCGGTGTCGGCGTCACCGCCATCGTGCAGACGACATTGGGCGGGATCGGCCTGGCTGTCGTAGGCGTGCCTTTTGCCGGTTTTCTTTCGGCGGTCATGCTGATGTTCTGCATCGCCCAGATCGGCCCGGCGCTGGTCCTCTTCCCGGCCGTGGGCTGGATGTACTGGAGCGGAGATTCGACCTGGGCGACCGTCCTGCTCGTCATCAGCCTGGTCGTCGTTACCCTCGACAATTTTCTGCGCCCCTTCCTCATCAAGCAAGGCGCCGATCTGCCACTGCTGCTCATTTTTGCCGGGGTTATCGGCGGCATGCTCGGCTTCGGCCTGATCGGCATTTTCATCGGGCCGGTGGTGCTGGCTGTTACCTACACCCTGCTCGAGTCCTGGATCGAAGATGCGCTGGGCAAGGCTGAGGATGAGGAAAAGAACGAGGCTTCGACCTGATCAGATCTTCTTCAGCCGAATCAACCTGAACCAGCCGGACGCAAGTGCCGGCTGGTTGCTTTCAAGGGTTAGCGTCTGGGCGTGTCCCAGTACCTCCTCGAAGACGACATCCAGCCTGGTCGCGACGTGGCGGATTGCCGGGTTGAGCAGCCGTCGCAGCAAGGCTGGCTGGCCCGGCTGCAGAAACTTGTCAAAAACCAGCACCGTGCCGCCCGGTCGGACGACGCGGGCCACTTCCTTCAGACAATCCGCCGGATTCGGCACCACGGCAAGAATCAGATGCAGCACCGCATGATCGAAGCTGGTGTCGGCAAATGGCAGTGCGTGCGCGTCGCCCTGCACCGGCTGGAAATCGAGTCGGCCATTTGCAGCACCGGAGCGCGGCCGGGTGCGTTGCAGCATGGCCGCCGTCAGATCAAGGCCGACATAGTGATGCTGTGGCGGTAACAGCGGTAGGTCGAGCCCGGTACCGACGCCATTGACCAGTACTTGCCCAGGCTGCTCTGGCAGATGCGCCAGACTGGCACGCCGCGCCGCGCGCGTGGCGCGGTTGATAGCCGCGTCGTAGAAGGGGGCGATCAGCGTGTAACTGGTCTTGAGGCTCAAAATGACGGCCGCAGGTTCAGTGCAGCACGCGTGGAACAGCCAGCGTGAATTCGGGGATGTCGGCCTCGAAGTGCGTGCCGTCCTCGGCAATCATCTGGTAGGTGCCGCGCATCGTGCCCGCCGGGGTCGGCAGGGCGCAGCCGCTGGTGTATTGGAAACTTTCACCGGGCTGCAGCAGTGGCTGGTGGCCGACAACGCCGAGTCCGCGCACTTCCTGAGTCTCTTCTTCGGCGTCGGTGATCACCCAGTGCCGTGAGACGAGTTGCGCCGGAACGCTGCCGGTGTTGCGAATGGTCATGGTGTATGCGAACACGTAGTGGTCGTTTTCCGGGTCGGACTGGTCGGCGATGAATTCAGGGGCCGAGGTGACTGCGATATCGTATTTTTTCTCGTTGCTCATTGTCGGGGCAGGGGGTCGTAGGGCTGTCTTGTTGGCGTTATGCCGATCATTGCACATGAAATGC
>JAUPVD010000322.1 GCA_030917225.1 Pseudomonadota bacterium | reverse complement strand
GTCGATTGACCGGACAAGCGATGTGGTTACAATGAGGGTGGCATAAACCGAATGCTGCATCGCTGAGTTTCTCTGTCGATGCAGCCGATATAACGGAGGAGACGAAATGCCGGATACGGCTTCCCGGGCGCTGGATACTTTCCCGCGTCTGCTGTTCTACCATGCCCAGGTGCGCGGCGATAAGATCGCCATGCGTGAGAAGGATCTCGGCATCTGGCAATCCTGGACCTGGGCCGATGTTGCCGACCGCGTTGGCGCCATTGCCTGTGGCTTGGCCGAGTTGGGCTTCAAGCGTGGCGACAACCTCGCCATCATCGGCGACAACCGCCCTCACCTCTACATGATGATGACCGCCGTGCAGTGTCTCGGTGGTGTGCCGGTGCCGCTCTACCAGGATGCGGTCGGTGCCGAGATGCTCTTCGTGCTGCAGGATGCGGGGGTGCGTTTTGCGCTGGCCGAGGATCAGGAGCAGGTCGACAAGCTGCTGGAGATCAAGGAGCAGCTGCCCACGCTGGAACACATCGTCTATGACGATCCGCGCGGCATGCGTCACTACAACCAGCCTTTCCTCCACGACATCCACGAACTGATGGCGATGGGGCGGATTCACAACCAGAACCACCCGAATTTCCTCAAGTCGGAGATCGAGCAGGGTGCGGCCGATGATACGAGCGTGATGCTCTATACCTCGGGCACGACCGGAAAGCCGAAGGGTGTCTGCCAGACGCACAATGCCTTCATCTCGTCGGCCCGTGGCGGTGCGGAGTTCGACCGCCTGACCGATGCCGACGATATCCTTTCCTATCTGCCCATGGCCTGGGTCGGCGACCATCTCTTCTCGTTTGCCCAAGCGCAGGTGACCGGCTTCACGATCAATTGCCCGGAGTCGGGCGAGACGGTGATGACCGACCTGCGCGAGATCGGGCCAACGTATTATTTTGCTCCGCCGCGTGTCTTCGAAAACCTGCTGACGCAAGTGATGATTCGCATGGAAGATGCCGGCGCGATCAAGCAGAAGCTTTTCCACTACTTCATGGGCGTGGCGCGCCGCTGCGGTGCCGACATCCTTGATGGCAAGTCGGTTGGTTTCGGTGATCGGCTGTCCTATGCGCTGGGCAACCTGTTCATCTATGGCCCGCTGAAGAACGTGCTCGGCATGAGCCGCATCCGCGTGGCCTACACGGCCGGTGCGGCGATCGGCCCCGATCTGTTCCGTTTCTATCGCTCGATCGGCATCAACCTGAAGCAGCTCTACGGCCAGACCGAAACGTGTGCTTATGTCTGCCTGCAACCGGATGGCCAGATCAAGCTGGATTCAGTCGGCATGGCGGCCCCAGGTGTTGAAGTGAAGATCGCAGACAACGGCGAAATCCTGGTCAAGGGGCCGATGCTGCTCAAGGGCTATTACAAGCGCCCGGATGCCACCGCCGAGTCGATCAATGCCGACGGCTATTTCATGACCGGCGATGCCGGCTTCTTCGACGATGAAGGCCACCTGAAGATCATCGACCGGGCCAAGGATGTGGGCAAGCTCTCGAACGGGGCGATGTTTGCGCCGAACTACATCGAGAACAAGCTCAAGTTCTTCCAGCACATCAAGGAAGCGGTCTGCTTCGGTCACGACAAGGACATGGTCTGCGCCTTCATCAACATCGATGTCGGTGCCGTTGGCAACTGGGCCGAGCGTCGAGGCATCGCCTATTCGGGCTATACCGATCTCGCTGCCAAGCCGGAAGTGCTGGGCCTGATCCAGGAATGCGTCGAGAAGATCAACGAGGAACTGGTACGTGAAGGCATGCTGGCCGACTCGCAGATTCATCGCTTCCTCGTGCTGCACAAGGAGCTCGATCCGGATGATGACGAACTGACCCGCACGCGCAAGGTGCGTCGCGGCTTCATTTCCGAGAAATACGCAGTGCTGATCGACGCGCTGTACGCAGGCAAGGCTTCGCAGTTCATTGAAACCGAAGTCAAATTCGAAGACGGCCGCCGCGGCAAGGTATCCGCAGATCTCCAGATCCGCGATGCGAAGACGCTGCCGGTCGTTAAAAAAGCAGCCTGAGGAAACACTATGAGTGGACGAAAGATCGGCGAAGTCATCCTCGACCTGCAGAACATCTCTCTGCGTTTCGGGGGCGTCAAGGCGCTGACCAACATTTCCTTCGATGTGCGCGAGCACGAAGTCCGGGCCATCATCGGCCCCAATGGTGCGGGCAAGAGTTCCATGCTCAACGTCATCAACGGTGTCTATCACCCGCAGGAAGGCCGCATTACCTTTCATGGCGAGGAGCGCCGGCGCATGGAGCCACACATGGCGGCCATGCAAGGGATCGCGCGCACCTTCCAGAACATCGCCCTGTTCAAGGGCATGACAGTGCTCGACAACGTGATGACCGGCCGCATCACCAAGATGAAGGCCAACTTCATCGAGCAGGCCTTCTTCTTCGGCCGTGCCCAGCGCGAAGAGCTGGAGCACCGCAGGAAGGTGGAGGAGGTCATCGACTTCCTGGAGATTCAGCACATCCGCAAGACACCGGTCGGGCGTCTGCCCTACGGTCTGCAGAAGCGCGTCGAACTGGCGCGCGCACTGGCGGCCGAGCCGACGATGCTGCTGCTCGACGAGCCGATGGCCGGCTTGAACGTCGAGGAAAAGCAGGACATGTGCCGCTTCATCCTCGACGTGAATGATCAGTTCGGTACCACCATCGT
>JAUPVD010000321.1 GCA_030917225.1 Pseudomonadota bacterium | reverse complement strand
GTCGGAGACGCCGCAACGATGAGAGAAAGCAATGCCGCACTGGCGAATGCCATCGTGAAAAAGAAAAAGGGCACCTCGAAAGAAGTGCCCAATTTCATGTGCGACTGGCGCGCCCGAGACGATTCGAACGTCCGACCCCTGCCTTCGGAGACCCCGCTTTACCGTAGTAGGCCGTTGTGGCCGCGCTGGAAAAATTGGCTCCAATCGAGTTCGATACATTCAACAAACTGTGTCTGCGCGCATTCAATATTGACCACCTGTGCTCGTTGAAATTTGACCAGGGGTGATAGCCGTCCGTCATAGGATCGGCTGTGGATAAGTTTATCGTATTTGCATCGTTCTTCTCCTCCGGTTTTGATGGTTTTTTGCAAGGGGAATGCCGTGGAGGGCGAAGCCCGGAACGGCATCCCCCTTGCGGTCGATTTTAGGGTTCCACCGCTGCGCTCGGTTCCGGTGCTGGCAAACCCGGCCGCTTCTCAGACTCCCTCGCCTTGATCCGCGATTTTGCCGTCGCACTGCTATGGCGGAAACGGTAGGACTCATTGCCGGTCTCCAGGATATGGCAGTGATGCGTCAGCCGATCCAGCAGCGCCGTCGTCATCTTGGCGTCGCCAAAAACACTGGCCCACTCGGCGAAGGTCAGATTGGTCGTAATCACCACACTCGTTTGCTCATAGAGTTTCGACAGCAGATGGAAGAGCAAGGCCCCGCCCGAGGGGCTGAACGGCAAATAGCCCAGCTCATCGAGAATCACCAGATCCATCTGCATCAGGCTGTATGCCAAGCGCCCCGATTTGCCAGCTGCCTTCTCCTGCTCCAGGGCATTCACCAGATCCACCGTCGAGTAAAAGCGTACCCGCTTACCATGCTGGCTGACGCCAGCCACGCCAAGCGCCGTGGCCAGATGCGTCTTGCCCGTCCCCGTGCCGCCAACCAGCACCACATTCTGGGCGGTTTCGGTAAAGGCGCAGGCGGCCAGTTGTTCAATCAACGCGCGATCAATGGCGGTCGCGCTGAAATCAAACCCGGCAAGATCGCGATGCACCGGAAACTTGGCAACATGCATCTGGTAACGAATGGAGCGGATCGCCCGGTCGGTGCTCTCGGCATCCAGCAGATGCTCGATCAGCCCGTGCGAGGTGTCCAGCATGGCCTGATTGCCATTGCCAGCCAGATCGCTCCAGGCGCCGGCCATCCCGTAGAGCTTGAGGGCTTTGAGTTCGGTGATCACCTCACGCATGATCCACCTCCGCTGTCCGCAGCGCGTCGTAGCGACCGGTATCCGCCACCGGCGGATCTTCAACGACCAGCCCCGTCTCGACCGTGAGCGCCGATGGTGCCGGATGGCGGATGCGGGACAGCACATTCTCGACATGCTCAACACTGAGCACACCGGATTCGAGCACCAGCTCCACTGCCACCAGCACGGCCTCCAGGCCATGACCGGGAACGGCCGCCAGCACCTTGGCCATGACCCGATCTCCGCCTTCCCGTTTCAACAGCCCGCGACGCAAGCGTTGCAAGGCTTCCGGCATGTCGGCAAAGGGGGCGCCATTACGCAAGGCACCGGGTTTGCGTTCCAGCAAGGGGATGTAGTGCTGCCAGTCATAGAGGATATTGCCGGCATTGGCTTGGCGCAGGTGGCTGGCCATGACCGTATCGGTCTGCACGATGTCGATCCGTTCGGGATAGAGGCGCGCACTGACGCGCTGGCCCACAAATTCGCAGGGCACGGAGTAACGGTTGCGGGCCACGGATACCAGGCTGGTGCTGGAGACCTTGTGCTGACTCTCGACATAGCCGTCAAACGGGACGGGCATTGGCATGAGATGCGGCAGCTCGTGTTCGAGCATCTCGGCGACGCTGAGTTCTGAATACTCGGGATGGCGGATTTCCCGCCACAGGGCTCGACAGCGCTCCAGTAGCCACAGGTTGAGTTCGAGGAAGGAACCAAAGCGGCGCTGACCGGCATCCTGCCAAATGCGCCGACGGCTATCCTGCACGTTCTTCTCGACCACGCCTTTCTCCCAGCCGCTGGCGACATTGCAGAAGTCAGTATCGAAAAGGTAGTGCGAAGCCAGCGCGGCAAAGCGGGCGTTGACGGTACGGCCCTTGCCTTTGTGCACCTTGTCGACGGCAGTCTTCATGTTGTCGTAAATGCCGCGACGGGGAATGCCGCCCAGCGCTGCAAAGGCGCGGGTGTGGGCGTCGAAGAGCATTTCATGGCCCTGGCTGGGATAGGCCACGAGAACGAAGGCGCGACTGGCGCAGAGCTTGAGGTGGGCGACTTGCAGGCGGCGGTAGATGCCGCCAACGATCAGCCCTTCTTCGCTCCAGTCGAACTGGAAGGCTTCGCCCAAGGCGAATTTGAGGGGTACGAAGGCTTTGGTGGCCGCGCCCTGGCCAACGCCCTCGCGCCAGTGGCGGACAAATTCCGTGACCCGGCTGTAGCTCCCGGTAAAACCTTGGGCGCTGATCTCCTGCCAGAGCTTGAGGGCGGTGCGCCGGTCTCGTTTGGGGCGGTGAGCGTCGGTTTCGAGCGCTTTCTGTAAACGCGCTTCGTAGGGCGCGAGCTTCCGGTCGCTGTGCTGCCGATGGTATTTTGGTTCCGTGCCGTCCGGCGTGCGTAACCACTTCTTGATGGTGTTGCGCGACAGACTCGTGCGCCGCGCTATCTCGGAAACAGTGAGCTTGTCCCGGTAATACATCCTGCGTATCTTACCAAGCATGGCCATGGTGATCACCTTTCATTCCCCCGCCCATAAAATAGGCAGGATAGGTTGAACACCCTGGTCAGTTTTGAACGCGCATAACCTCGGTTATATGGTCAAATTTCGGTGCGCGTACACAGGCAGTAACGAAAAACCCCAGCCGGTGAGGGCTGGGGCTTCGTTTTGGTGGGCCGCCTGTGAGTCGAACACAGCACCAACAGATTATGAGTCTGCTGCTCTAACCAAGCATGAGCTAGCGGCCCGAAACCTTGCTTCCGTTACATAGCCGTTACATGGCGCCTTTTCCAGCTAAGGCAAAATCGCTGTAACTGCTTGTATTTACTGCC
>JAUPVD010000320.1 GCA_030917225.1 Pseudomonadota bacterium | reverse complement strand
CGTGGTGCGCCCGGCAGACGAAGGCAGCATGCGGTTGCCGTAGTCGGCAAAGAAAATGGCATTGATCAGCTCCGACTTGCCGCGCGAGAACTCGGCCACGAAGGCGACATGCAGCCGGTCTTCCCGCAGGCGTTCGGAAAGCTGCGTCAGGCGCAGATCCGACTGGGCATCGTTGAGATCGTTGTCGGTGAGCCAGTTGCGCAGATTCTCAAGGCCCTCGCCGAGTTGGCTGCGCCACTCGGCATAGGCGGCAAATTGTTGGGCAAGCGACATGGCTGATCCAGTTGGAGCGAATCCACGAACTCTATCATGTAGCGACGATAAATCAATGAGATGGCGCCGATTGTTCGACGCGGGCTAATGCTGGCAGTGAGGGCACCAGTAGGTACTGCGACCGGCTTGGCGGACACTGCGGATGGGCGTTCCACAAACCTGGCAGGGCGCCCCCGTGCGGTCATATACCGCGCAACTGAGCTGGAAACAGCCAGCGCCGCCGTCGCTGTGGACGTAGTCACGGACGCTGCTGCCACCTGCCGCGATCGAGGCTTCCAGCGTCGTGCGTATGGCGTTGGCCAGGCGATCACAGCGGCCGCGGCTAATCCTGCCTGCTGCCCGCAACGGTGAAACGCCTGCCTGAAAAAGACTTTCGGATGCATAGATATTGCCGACACCGACCAATAGATGGCCGTCCATCAGCACGGGCTTGATGGGCGCGTTTCGCCTCTTGACTGCCTCATGCAGCCATTTGCCGTCAAAACCGGGCGACAGCGGTTCGATCCCGAGCACGGCGAGCAAAGGGTGCTTGCTGGGGTCTTCCGCTGTCCAGGCGAGCGTGCCGAAACGGCGTGGGTCGCGCAGGCGCATGACCGTATCGGCAAAGACGAGATCGAAATGGTCGTGTTTCTGCGGTGGCGTTCCCGGAGCCACCAGACGCAGGCTGCCGGACATGCCGAGGTGGAGGATCAACCAGCCAGTATCGTTGCCCTGGCCAAAATCGAAGACCAGGTATTTTCCTCGCCGCGTGATGCGCGTCAGGGTCCTTCCCCGGATAAGGCGGGGCAGGTTGGCCGGTATGTCGTGGCGTAGTCTGGGGGTGCGAACAACGACTTCGCGGACCTGCTTTCCCTCGATAAAGGGTTGCAGGCCGCGTCGGCTGACTTCGACTTCTGGCAATTCAGGCATGGATCGACTTGAGGCGGGCGGGAAAAGACCATAACATGCAGAACCATTATTGCCTGAAAGCTTCCAACCTTCCAGTCAGGCAAACACAGGCAAGCAGGAAAACCATGAAATCGACCAAAGGCGCGATCAAGGGCGCCGCCATCGCCGCAGCAATCACTCTGGCGCTCCTCTCCAGTCCGGGCCTTGCTGCCGCCGGCAGCAAGGCCAAGGCCCCCAAGGCCGCAGCCGGCGAAAAGAAGGCATCGCCGACGCCGGCTGCGGGGGCATCCGTCAGCAGCTTGCCGGGCCAAGTGGTCTATCAGGTTCTGTTGGGCGAAATCGCCCTTCAGCGCGGCAACCTGGATCTTGCCGTCAGCGCCTATGCCGATCTGGCTTTCCGAACACGTGATCCCAAGGTGCTTGAGCGCGCGACGGAAGTGGCCAGCGCCGCCCGCCGCTTCGATGTCGCCTACGAAACCTCCAAACTATGGGTTGAGGTCGCGCCGGATTCCCTCTCGGCCCGCCAGACACTGGCAGCGATCCTTGTTCTGCAGAACCGGGTGGATGAGCTTGGACCGCAAATCTCCCTTCTGCTTGAACGCGACAAGGCCAACCTCAGCGACAACCTGATGCGACTGAACCGCATGCTGGCCAGGCATCCCGACAAGGTGGCCGTGTATCGCATGCTGGAACCGGTGCTGGCACCCTATGCCGGGATTGCCGAAGCGCATTTTGCCTTGGCCACGGCGGCCCTCCATGCCGGCGAACGGGAAAAAGCCTTGCAGGAAATTCGCAAGGCCCGCGAATTGCGCCCGGACTGGGAAACGGCGGCGCTGTTCGAAGCGCAGATCCTTGCACGCGAGTCTTCTGACGCGGCTATCGCCTCTCTGGAGCGCTTCGTCAAAGACCATCCAAAATCGCGAGAAGTCCGCCTGCACCTTGCCCGTGGCTTGGTTGCCGAGAAGCGTTATCCGGAGGCGCGCAAGCATTTTGATCGCCTGCTGGCGGACAATCCGGACAGCCCGGAGCTGATCTACCCCGTGGCCATCCTTGCCCTGCAGCAAAACGACGTGGTCACGGCCGAGCCCTTGCTGCGCACGCTGCTGGAGCGCGGCGAGCCCTCGGAAAGAAGCGTAGCCGCGTTCTACCTCGGGCAGATTGCCGAAGAGCGGGAGGCGTATGCCGAGGCGCTCAACTATTATCGGCAGGTCGTTTCCGGCGACCAGTTTGCAACGGCGCAGATACGTGTCGCCCAGTTGCTCATGAAAACCGGTGGGGGCTTGTCGATGGCGCAGGAGCACCTGCGGGCTTCGGCCAAGCGTTATCCGCCGGCGCAGACCCAGTTCATCATTTCGGAAGCGCAGTTGCTGCGCGACGCTGGCCGTGAAGCCGAGGCTTTGGCCATGCTTGAGCAGGTGCTGAAGGAGCAGCCGAATCAGGCAGAAATCCTCTACGACGCCGCCTTGCTGGCGGAGAGGCTTGGGCGCATGGATGTCGTCGAGAGCAATCTGCGTCGTGTTATCGAGCTGCGGCCCGACAATGCGCATGCCTACAATGCCCTCGGCTACAGTTTTGCCGATCGCGGCGTACGCCTGGACGAGGCACGCCAGTTGATTGCCAGGGCCAATGAGTTGCAACCGGAAGATCCTTTCATCATGGATAGTCTGGGCTGGGTTCTCTTCAAGCAGGGTGACCTGTCTGGCGCCTTGAACTACCTGCAGCAGGCATACACGAAAAAAGCCGACGCGGAGATTGCAGCGCATCTGGGCGAGGTGCTGTGGATGCTTGATCGTCGCGATGAAGCGCAGCGGACGTGGGCCGCAGCGCTGAAGCGCTACCCTGGCAACGAAGTGCTGCAGGCGGTACAGAAGAAATTCCTTCGCTGATCCCCGGGGTTCCGATGCAGTCTGCATTCCGATTCCTGTTGCCGGCTGCTGCGCTCATGCTCGCTGCCTGCGCTGCCCCGCTGGTGCAACCGGGCGAGCCCATGCCGCCACGCGCGACGGTGAGGGATTTCAGCCTTGAAGCCCGTTTTTCCGTAACGCAGGATGCCGAGCGGTATTCCGGCAGGCTCTCCTGGCAACATCGCGGCGAAGGTGATGAGCTGCAGATCGCCTCGCCCTTCGGCCAGACCGTCGCCGAGATCAGCATCGGCGGCGGCCGGGCGCGTCTGGTGGCTTCCGACCGGCGTGTCTTCGACGCGCCGGACGTCCAGCAACTGACACGCGAGGTGCTGGGGTATTCCCTGCCGATCAACCGTCTGGCCGACTGGGTGCTGGGCCGCGATAGCGGTTCGGCGGCCACCTTGCGTGGCGCGCGCGACCAGTTCGGTCGGCCGCTGGCTATCGAAGAGGATGGCTGGCAAATCAGTTATGACTATGAGCAGGACGGTGCAGAGGCGCTGCCGGCGAGCGTTTTTGCGACGCGTGCCGGCGGGCCTGAACTGCGGCTGCGCATTGAAGAGTGGCGGGTGCCATGAGCAACCAGAAAAATCTGGACGGACACCTCTGGGACTGGGACAGCCACTGGCCGGCGCCAGCCAAGCTGAATCTCTTCCTGCACGTGGTCGGGCGTCGGGCCGATGGTTATCACCTGCTGCAGACCCTGTTCCGCTTTGTCGATCACGGCGATGTGCTGCAGTTCTCGCCTCGGGCCGATAGCGAGATCGTCCTGTCTTCACCGCTGCCTGGCGTGCCGCCCGACACCGACCTGACGGTCCGCGCCGCCCGCCTGCTGCAGGCGGAGGCTGGTTGCAGCCAAGGGGTCACGATCACGCTGGAAAAACGCCTGCCCATGGGCGGCGGCCTCGGTGGCGGCAGTTCCGACGCAGCCACCGTTCTTCTTGCGCTCAATCATCTCTGGGGGCTCGGCCTGCCGCGCGAACGGTTGCAGGCGCTGGGACTCACGCTTGGCGCCGATGTGCCGATCTTCATCTTCGGGCGCAACGCCTTTGCCGAGGGCGTTGGCGAAACCTTTACGCCGGTCGAGCTGCCGCCGGTCTGGTATGTGGTGCTCGAGCCGCCGGTACAGGTGCCTACTGCTGACATATTCCGTACGCCCCACCTGCGGCGCGATTCTCCGGCCATTGCCGCGCATGACTGGCAGCCCGGGTTCGGCGGCAACGACCTGGAGGCGGTGGCGGCGGAGCTCTATCCCGATGTTGCCGAATACATCGGCTGGCTTTCCGCTTTTGCCCACGTTCGCATGACCGGGTCGGGGGCCTGTGTCTTTGCCGAGTTCGAGCGGCGAGACGAAGCGGAAGCGGTGCTGGCGCAGCTGCCGCACGGCATGCGCGGCTGGGCGGCACGGGGTTTGCCGAGTCATCCGCTGGCCGAGCTTGGCGCTCCCTGATTTTTCCTGTATCATCCGCGCCTCGTTCGAGAGCTTGGCTTGATGCTTGGTTTTTGGGCGACCGCTGGGGAGTCGCCAAGTTGGTCAAGGCACCGGATTTTGATTCCGGCATTCGAAGGTTCGAATCCTTCTTCCCCAGCCACTATTTCTATCGATCCGGGCGGATCTGCTGGCCAAGCCGCAGACCTGCCCGTATTGCTTTTTACGGCGGATGAGTGCGGCGACGGCCGCAGGCTCGGAGCGACGCAATGGCTTATGACAGCTTGATGGTATTCACCGGCAACGCCAACCCGAAACTGGCGGCCGAGGTGGCGAAGCGTCTGCACATCTCGCTCGGTCGTGCCAATGTCGGCCGCTTCTCGGATGGTGAAGTCAGTGTCGAACTCGACGAGCATGTGCGCGGCAAGGACATCTTTGTCCTGCAATCGACCTGTGCCCCGTCGAACGACAACCTGATGGAACTGCTGGTCATGGTCGATGCGCTCAAGCGTGCCTCGGCCGGTCGCATCACCGCCTCCATCCCGTATTTCGGCTACGCCCGCCAGGATCGTCGGCCGCGCGCGACGCGCGTCGCGATCACGGCGAAGGTCGTCGCCAACCTGCTCGCCGGCGCCGGCGTGCATCGAGTGCTGACGGTGGACCTGCACGCCGACCAGATCCAGGGCT
>JAUPVD010000319.1 GCA_030917225.1 Pseudomonadota bacterium | reverse complement strand
ACCGTGTCGAACAGGCGGGCATCCTCGCCCGGCGTGCCGGCGGCCGCCATCCAGTTGGCCGAGAGTTTCACGTCGCCGAGCTTGGCGATGTCGGCGGCAGCGATATTGGTCAGCGATTCACCGATGGCCATACGGCCGGATGCCGCGGCATCAAGGATGGCCAGCGGCGTGCGCTCGCCCATGGCGAAGGCCTCGCCGGTATAGCCCTGGTAGCCCATCAGCGTCACGGCAACGTCGGCTACCGGCACCTGCCACGGGCCGACCATCTGGTCGCGCGCTGTCAGGCCGCCAACCGAGCGGTCGCCGATCGAGATCAGGAAAGTCTTGTCGGCCACGGCCGGCAGGCGCAGCACGCGGTATGCGGCGTCCTTCAACTCAACCGAGGTCGGATCGAAGGTCACGGTCACCGGCGGCAGATGCACGACATCGCGCGTCATGCGCGGCGGCTTGCCGAGCAATGCATCCATGTCCATGTCCACCGGGTTGTTGGCAAAATGGCGGTCGGCAACGATCAGGCGATGCTCGGCAGTGGTCTGGCCGACCACGGCGAACGGGCAGCGCTCGCGCTCGCACAGGTGGGCAAATTCTTCGAGGCGTGACGGCGGCAGCGCCATCACGTAGCGTTCCTGCGCCTCGTTGCACCAGATCTCGGCCGGCGACATGCCCGGCTCCTCGATTTTCACTTCGCGCAATTCGAAACGGGCACCGCAACCGGCACCGTGCGCCAGTTCGGGCAAGGCATTGGAAATACCGCCGGCACCAACGTCGTGGATGGACAGGATCGGGTTGCCGTCGCCGGGCTGCGAAGCGTCGCCCTTCGGCACACCCATCTGCCAGCAACGGTCGATGACTTCCTGCGCACGGCGCTGGATTTCCGGGTTGCCGCGCTGCACGGAGGCGAAGTCGAGGTCTTCGGTGTTGGTGCCGGTGGTCATCGACGAGGCGGCGCCGCCGCCCAAGCCGATCAGCATGCCGGGGCCGCCGAGCTGGATGAGGAGCGTGCCAGCCGGGAAAGTCGGTGCCTTGAAAGCCTGTCCGGCTTCGATCGAACCGAGGCCGCCGGCGATCATGATCGGCTTGTGATAGCCCTTCACGACATCACCGACCTGCTGCTCGTAGGTACGGAAGTAACCAGTCAGGTTCGGCCGACCGAATTCGTTGTTGAAGGCAGCGGCACCGATCGGGCCTTCGAGCATGATGTCAAGCGCCGAGGCAATGCGCGACGGCTTGCCGATGGATTTTTCCCACGGCTGCTGTGCTTCAGGGATGTTCAGGTTGGAGACGGTGAAGCCGCAGAGACCGGCTTTCGGCTTCGAGCCGCGACCGGTGGCCCCTTCGTCACGGATCTCGCCGCCAGAACCGGTCGACGCGCCCGGGAAGGGAGAAATTGCCGTCGGGTGGTTGTGCGTCTCAACCTTCATCAGAATATGCGTGGTCTCTTCACGGTAGCCGTAACGGCCATCAACCCCCGGGTAGAAGCGCGGAATCGTCGCGCCTTCGATCACCGAGGCATTGTCGGAATAGGCAACGACCGTCCCTTCCGGATGCGCCTTGTGCGTCTCGCGGATCATGCCGAACAGGGTTTCTGCCCTGGCCTCACCGTCGATGACCCACGAGGCGTTGAAGATCTTGTGCCGGCAGTGTTCGGAGTTGGCCTGCGCGAACATCATCAGCTCGACGTCGGACGGGTTGCGGCCTTTGCCACCATTTGCCTTGGTGAAGATATCGACGAGGTAGTCAATCTCATCCTCGGACAAGGCCAGGCCCAAACGTCCATTAGCCTCGACCAGCGCCGCCCGGCCGCCAGCCAGGATATCAACGGTGGCCAGAGGCTTCGGCTCGAAGTGGCGGAACAACCGGGCAGTATCGTCAAAGTCGTCCATCACCGATTCGGTCATGCGGTCGTGCAACAGCACGGCGATCCGCCCGCGTTCCTCGGCAGAGAATTCGCTGCCCTGAACGCGGAAGGCGATGCCGCGCTCGATGCGCTCTACCGATTCCAGGCCGCAGTTCCAGGCAATATCGGTCGCCTTGGACGACCACGGCGAAATCGTGCCGATGCGCGGCACGACAAGAAACAGCGTTCCCTTGACTGAAGCCGGCTCAGCCTGCGCCTCCAGCAAGGCCGCGAGCGATTCGCGGACATCGTCGGCAAGATTGTCGCGGGCAGCGACGATATGCCAGTAGTCTGCCTCGACACTACGCACGCCTGGCACGGCGGAAACAAGTATCTGCGTCAGTCGCTGCAGGCGGAAGGCAGAGAAAGCGGGCGCGCCGCGAAGGAAAATGATCTGGGCCATGACGGGTGCGGCGAAAACAGCGCCGAAAGAGGAAAGGGCAAGGTGCGGATTATAGCCGAGAGCGGCCTCCCGGTCGCCCCGGACGGGGTTCCCTGGCAGGGATCAGGAGGTGCGGACAACGACCCGGTTGCGACCGGCCGCCTTGGCGGCATAGAGCGCGGCATCGGCACGGGCCAGGAGCACATCGACCGATTCGTCCTCCTCCTGGCTCTGTGCCACGCCGATGCTGGTCGTGAAGCGTACGGTGCCGAGATCGGTATCGATGGCGATACGGGCGACGGCGACACGGATACGCTCCGCCACGACCTCTGCCTGATCAACCGCCGTGCTCGGCAGCAGAATGCCGAACTCCTCACCGCCCAGGCGGCCGAAAACATCCATGCCGCGCAGGCACTCGGTGGCCGCGTTGGCAAAAGCCTGGAGTGCTGCATCGCCGGCCGCATGGCCATAGCCATCGTTGATCTGCTTGAAAAAATCCAGATCGAGGATCATCAGCGACAGCGGGGCCTTGTACCGGCGACCACGGGCAAACTCGTGATAGAGCAGGGAGAGGAAATGATGGCGGTTATTGACGCCGGTCATCAGGTCCGTGGTCGCCAGATGCTGCAGTTCGGCCGTACGCACCGAAAGTTCACGCAACACCCGCGTCAGACGCCATGCAGCCAGCAGGGCTGCAATGCTCACACTCAGGGCCAGTAGTGCGATAACCAGCATCTGCCGGCGCCAACCCTCGAAGACATC
>JAUPVD010000022.1 GCA_030917225.1 Pseudomonadota bacterium | reverse complement strand
GGTGGACGGCAGTTCCTTCAAGCTCGGGGAAAACATTGCCACGACACCGGGCAAGGTGGTTTTCCGCAACGAGCTGTTTGAGCTGATCCAGTACAGCCCGCAGGTGGCGCGGACGCATGAAATTCCGCTGCTCATCGTGCCACCGTGGATCAACAAGTATTACATCCTCGATCTCACCGCCAAGAAGAGCATGGTCAAGTGGCTGACCGACCAGGGCTTCTCGGTGTTCATCACCAGCTGGAAGAACCCGACGGCAGAAATGTCGCATGTCGGTTTCGACGACTATCTGCGTGACGGTGTCGATGCGGTCGTCAATTTTGTCTGCCAACTGCATAAGGTGCCGCAGGTGGCGCTCGCTGCCTACTGCATCGGCGGTACGCTGGTCTCGACCTACATGGCCTGGGCCAACCGCCACTACGGCGCCGGCAAGGTGCCGGTCAGCTGCTGGACCCTGTTTACGACGCTGACCGATTTTTCAAAACCGGGCGACATCGAGGTGTTCATCGACGAAGGCAGCATCCGTTCGCTCGAACAGTCGATGGCCAGGAAAGGCTATCTCGACGGCAGCGAGATGGCTTCCAGCTTCCGCCTGCTGCGTTCGAACAGCCTGATCTGGCACTACTTCGTGAACAGCTACCTGTATGGCGAGCCGCTGCCGGCCTTCGACGTGCTGTTCTGGAACATGGATACGACGCGCATGCCGCAGGCGATGCATGCCTACTACCTGCGCGAGATGTACCTCAACAACAACCTGATGAAGCGCGATGCGCTGACCATTGCCGGCGAGCCGATCGACCTCGACCGCGTCAAGCAGCCGCTTTACGCGGTGACCGCCGAAGACGACCACATCGCGCCATGGCGCCAGTGCTACCGCATCCGCAAGTACATCAACGTCGATGCGCCGGTGCGCTTCGTGCTGTCGACCTCCGGCCACATCCTTGGTATCGTCAATCCACCGGTCAATCCGCCCAAGCGCAGCTTCTGGGTTGGCGAGCCGGAGCGCAACGAGCATTTCGAGCTCTGGTTCGATCATGCCGAGAAGAAGCCCGGTTCGTGGTGGGAAGACTGGGTGGCCTGGCTGCGGCCACAGTGCGGGCCGATGGTGGCACCGCTGTCGCCTGCCGCCAAATCCTACCCGTCGCTCGGGCCGTCTCCCGGAACCTATGTGTTCGAGAAGTAGAGTGCGGCGGCTGGGGAGTACCCAGTCTGGAGAATGACTGATAGAGTGCGATTCATGCCGGCGGCACCGCTTCCGGTACTGATCCACTTCTTGTGACCGGCGAGAGGCTCGCGACACCCATGACGGCCGAACTGACTGCAAGCGAATGGCGTGGTTCCGGAACTTATTCTTCCGGTGCCGCCCTCGACCTCCTGCGCGTCGTGCGCATCAACGAAGAAATCAAGCGCGTCGTATCGGTAGCCTTCAAGATCAACATCATGGCCTTGAATGCAATTTTTCTGGCCAAGCGGGCCGGCAACGCGGCGCTGGGCTTCGGTGTGCTTTCCAACGAACTCCGGGTTTTTTCCAAGGATCTGCGCGAGAGCATGATGGCGCTGACCCGGCAGATCCACGAACTGGTTTCCGAGGTTTCGGTGGTCCTGCAGGAGTCGCGGCAGGACGCAATTTTCCGTCGCGCAGCAACCGAGGCACCGGATCATCCGAAGCTGGCAGCAGTGCTCGGGGTGCGCGATACCCGTCACGCCGCTCGCGAGGCGACCATTTCGACGCTGCGTCGGGGTTTGCGTCTGGCCGTGGATGATGTGGCACGGCTGGTGGAACTGGGCGGCGTGCTGGCCAAATCGGCAAAGATCGAGGCGGCCTACGGGGCCAGCTTTGCCTCGTCGTTGGGGCAGTTCTCCGGCGAGTTCGACGGTATCGTCGAGGAAATCAGGTCGTCGCTCGACAATTTGCGACGTTCGAGCTTTTTCGGGGGGAGTGCATGAAAACAACACAGACGATCTTTGAAGATGGCGACCACAAGTGGACCGCCATTGTTCGTGATCCGGCCAAGCCCGAGTACATCATCGATACCAACGAGTATCTGGTTCAGCATGGCGGCCAGGCCCTGCTGCTGGACCCCGGCGGCCTGGAGATCTTTCCGGCCGTTTTTTCGGCACTGTCTTCGGAGTTCGATCCGTCGAAGCTGAGCGGGATCTTTGCCTCGCACCAGGATCCGGACATCATTTCGTCGCTGGCGCTGTGGCTTGAGTTCAACCCCGAGATGCGCTGCTACATCAGCTGGTTATGGGAAAGCTTCATCCCGCATTTCGGCGGCACGGCAGAAACCTTTGTGCCCCTTCCCGACGAAGGAGCAAGCATCCCGTTGGGCGGGCTTCAGCTGCAGGCCATTCCGGCACACTATCTGCACTCGGCGGGCAACCTCCATCTCTATGACAAGCAGGCCAAGATCCTGTTTTCGGGCGACGTCGGGGCGGCCTTGCTGCCGGCGGACAAGTCTGGCCTCTTCGTCGAGGACTTCTCGACCCACATCCGCCACGCCGAGGGCTTCCATCGGCGCTGGATGGGCTCGAACGAGGCCAAGCGGCAGTGGTGCGAGCGCGTTTCCCATCTCGATATCGACATGATGTGCCCGCAGCACGGCGCGATCTACCGGGGCGAAGACATTCAGCGCTTCATCAACTGGTTTGATGGGCTCCACGTCGGCGTCCTGCGCAGCTGAAATTCCCTGCAGGCATGGCCTGTTCGCAATCTGCCAGAACTCCCTTGCTCACGCGCCGCTGGCGCGTGAGTGCTTTTTGATTTCAGTCAATGCCCTTCTGCGGGGGCGCCACGACAATGGCCCGACCACAAGGAGGATCAAACGCGATGACTACAATCCGCGATTTCATGACCGATGACCATCGGCGTTGTGACGATGTTTTTGCCGAAGTCGAGCAGGCGGTCGCCGATGGCGACTGGGTTGGTGCGGGCGAATCCTTCGGGCGTTTCAGTGCTGGCGTCCTGCAGCACTTTGCTGCGGAAGAATCGCTGCTTTTCCCTGCTTTCGAGCGCAAGACCGGGATGAGCATGGGGCCGACGCAGGTCATGCGCAGCGAGCATGTGCAGATGCGCGAGTTGATCGCTGCGGCGGCCGAGGCGCTGGCTACCAAGGATGCCGACAGCTATGCGGGCAATGCGGAGACGCTGCTGATCATGATGCAGCAGCACAACATGAAGGAGGAGAACATCCTCTATCCGATGTGCGACCAGCACCTCGCCGAAGAAGCCGAAGAGCTTGTGCCGCAACTTGGCGTCGAACTGGCTGCTGCCGGAAAATGAAGCACCCAAAGACCGACCGTGTCATCGATGCCCGCGGCCTGGAGCCACCGGAGCCCTTCGTGCTGACCATGGATGCGTTGGACAAGCTGCCACAGGGCGAGAAACTGCTGCTCCTGCTCTACCGTGAGCCTTACCCGCTGTACAAGGCGCTGGCCAACAACGGCTTTACGCATCAAGCCGAAGTGCTGCCGGACGGTACTGTGGAAATCCTGATCTGGCACGCCGCCGCGTGACGCGCT
>JAUPVD010000318.1 GCA_030917225.1 Pseudomonadota bacterium | reverse complement strand
TGGACAAGTTCTGATGCTGTCAGCTCTCCTCGTGATGGCGGGTCTCGCCATCCTCATTGGCGCCGCACTCGGTTTCGCTTCGCTCAAATTCAAGGTCGAGGGCGACCCGCTGGTCGAGAAGATCGAAGCCATCCTGCCGCAGACGCAATGCGGCCAGTGCGGCTACCCCGGCTGCCGCCCCTACGCCGAGGCGATCAACAAGGGCGAGGCCGACATCAACCTGTGCCCGCCCGGCGGTCTGGAAGGCGTGCAACGTCTGGCCGACCTGCTCGGCCGCGAAGTGAAACCGCTTGAAGCCGAAGAAAAACCCAAGGCCGTCGCCTTCATCGACGAGCAGACCTGCATCGGCTGCACGCTGTGCATCCAGGCTTGCCCGGTCGACGCCATCGTCGGTGCCGCCAAGCAGATGCACACCATCGTCGCTGACCTGTGCACCGGCTGCGAACTCTGCCTGCCGCCGTGCCCGGTCGAGTGCATCTCGATGCCGCAAATCACCGAAAACCTCGACAACTGGAAGTGGAAATATCCGGTCATCGAGATCAAGCGGGCTGCCTGATGCTGCAACTGTTCAAGTTCAAGGGCGGCGTCAAGCCACAGACCAACAAGACGCAATCGGTGCACGAACCGATCGCGGTAGCGCCACTGCCGTCGCGCCTGTTCGTGCCGCTGCACCAGTCGATCGGCGGCACGCCACGGCCCTTGGTACAGGCTGGCGACCACGTACTCAAGGGGCAACTGATCGGCGAGGCTGACGGCTGGATATCGGCCGCAGTACACGCGCCGACCTCGGGCACCGTGCGCGCCATCGCCGAGCATGTTGCCGCCCACCCGTCCGGGCTGACCTCCCTGTCGGTCGAGATCGAGCCGGACGGCAAGGACGAATGGATCGCCCGCACGCCGATTCCGCATGACGCCATGGAACCGGAAGCCGTGCGCGAGCGCCTGCGTGAAGCCGGCGTCGTCGGCCTCGGCGGTGCAGTGTTCCCGACCCACGGCAAGCTGACGGCGTCGAAATCGGTGCCGATGGAAGAACTGGTGATCAACGGCGCCGAATGCGAGCCCTTCATCACCTGCGACGACCTGCTGATGCGCGAACGCGCCGAAGAAGTGATCCGCGGTGTCGGCATCTTCCGCGACCTGCTGCAACCGAAGCGCGTACTGATCGGCATCGAGGACAACAAGCCGGAAGCCGTGGCTGCCCTGCAGGCGGCGGTAACCAAGCTGGGCGAAACGTTCGAAATCATTGCCGTGCCGACCCGCTACCCGGCCGGCGGCGCCAAGCAGCTGATCCGCGTACTTACCGGCAAGGAAGTCCCGGCCAGCAAGCGCTCGACCGAGCTCGGCGTGCAGTGCTTCAACGTGGCCACCGCCTACACCGCTTGGCGCGCCGTCGCGCACGGCGAACCGGTCATTTCGCGCATCGTCACGCTGACCGGCAACGTCGAACGCCCGCGCAACTGGGAAGTGCTGATCGGCACCCCGCTTTCCGAATTCGTCAAACTCGGCCAGCCGAAAGCCGACACCAACGGCTACCTGATGGGCGGCCCGATGATGGGCTTCGAAATGCCGGCCATGGATGCGCCGCTGGTCAAGGCCACCAACTGCATCATTGCCTCGTCGCCGACACTGTTCCCGCCGAAGGCACCGGAAATGCCGTGCATCCGCTGCGGCGAATGCGCCAAGGTCTGCCCGCACGAACTGCAACCGTTCGAGATGTACTGGTTCTCGCGCGCCAAGAACTTCGGCAAGACGCAGGAATACAACATTTTCGACTGCATCGAATGCGGCTGCTGCAGCTTCGTCTGCCCGAGCCGGATTCCGCTGGTGCAGTACTTCCGTTTTGCCAAGAGCGAAATCTGGGCGCGCGAGAAGGAAAAGAACGCCGCCGATACGGCCAAGGCGCGCTTCGAGTGGAAGACCGAACGCGACGAGCGCGAGAAAGCCGAGAAGGCTGAAAAGCTGGCCAAGGCTGCTGCCGCGCAGGCCGCAAAAAAAGCCGCAGAAGCCGCCGCTGCCGCCGCAGCACCCGCGGAGGGTGCACCGACGCCGGCAACCGCCGTCGCTCCGGCGGCCAGCGATGCCGCCGCACCGGTTGATGCCGATGCCGCCAAGAAAGCTACCATCGCCGCCGCCCTGGAACGCGCCCGTGCCCAGCGCGAAGCGGCTGCACCGAAAAACACCGACAACCTGACGCTGCTGCAGAAAAAAGATATCGCCGCCGTCGATGCGCTGCGCCAGCAGGCCGGCATTGAGCCACCGCCGGCAATCGAGGCAGAGCAACAAGAGGGACCGAAATCGTGATGGACTTCAGCACGCCGCCCTACCTGCTGAAAAATGCCAGCGTGCAGCGCGTCATGCTGCAGGTGGTGGCCGCCCTCGTTCCCGGCATTGCCGCCTACGTCTGGATCTTCGGCCCGGTCATTCTGGTGCAGCTGGCACTGGCCACCGCCACGGCACTGGCTGCCGAAGCAGCCATGCTCAAGCTGCGCAACAAGCCGCTGTCGCTGTTCCTTTCCGACGGTAGCGCCATCGTCACCGCCTGGCTGATTGCCCTGACCTTCCCGCCGCTCTCGCCCTGGTGGCTGATCATCACCGGTACGCTGTTCGCCATCGTCGTCGCCAAGCATCTCTATGGCGGTCTTGGCCAGAACCCGTTCAACCCGGCGATGGTCGCTTTCGCCGTGTGCATCGTCTCCTTCCCGGCGCTGATGTCGCAGTGGCCTGCCGTTGGCATGCAGGTCAGCCTGGCCGACCAGATCGCGGTGGTCTTCGGCCAGATGCCGCGCCTCGACGCCATCTCCGGCGCGACACCGCTCGACACGCTGAAGACGGCGCTCAAGCTCGACGAAGGCACGGTCAGCGTCGCCGCGTTGCTTGCTGACCAGACGGTCTACGGGTTCTTCGCCGGACGCGGCTGGGAATGGGTCACCGGCGGCTACCTGCTCGGCGGTCTGTTCCTGTGGTGGCGCGGCATCGTTTCCTGGCACGCACCGCTGTCCTTCGTCGCCGGCCTGTCGCTGCTGGCCACCGGGCTCTGGCTGTACAACCCGGCGCAGTTTGCCAACCCGCTCTTCCACCTCTTTTCCGGCGGCGCCATGCTTGGTGCCTGGTTCATCGTCACCGACCCGGTGTCCGGCTGCACCACGCCGAAGGGCAAGCTGATCTTCGGTTTCTCGGCCGGCGTTCTCGCCTACCTCATTCGCGTGTTTGGCGGCTACCCGGACGGCGTTGCCTTCGCCGTGCTGCTGATGAACCTCTGCGTACCGCTGATCGATCTCTACACGCAACCAGCCATCTTCGGCATGAAGGACAAGTCATGACGAAGCACAAGCCACCGACAGCCGTCGGCATGGCGGTGCGCACCGCCGTCATCCTTTTTGTCTTCGTCATCGTTTTCACCGGTCTGCTCGCCGGCGCCTACCTGTGGACCAAGCCAGCGCTGGAGGCCTCGGCTGCCGAAGAGAAGATGAAACTGATCGACGAGGTGCTGCCGCGCACCGCCTACGACAACGAACTGCTCAAGGACACCGTCGCGCTACCGGCCAGCCCGCTGCTCGGCAGTGAAGAGGAGACTGTGGCCTATCGTGCTCGCAAGGGCGGCCAGCCAGTGGCGCTGGTGCTTGAAGCCGTGGCGCCAGACGGCTACGCCGGCAAGATCCGCCTGATCATGGCGGTGAATTTCGACGGCAGCATCGCCGGCGTGCGCGTCACGCAGCACAAGGAAACGCCGGGACTCGGCGACTACATCGAGCCGAGAAAAGACAAGAACAAGGAACGGCCGTGGATCACGCAGTTCAACGGCTACGGTTATGCAAGCACGACCGACAAGGAATGGAAGGTCAAGAAGGATGGCGGCCATTTCGACTCCGTTGCCGGTGCCACCGTCACGCCACGCGCCGTCATCAAGGCCGTGCGCAAGGCCACGAAGTATGTGGCCGAAAACCAGACGCAGCTCTATGCTGCAAAATAAGCGAGGTCACCCATGATCGAACGCGAAGAATTCCGCAGCATCGCCCACAACGGCATCTGGAAACAGAACACCAGCCTGATCCAGATCCTCGGCCTGTGCCCGTTGCTGGCCGTAACCACCAACATGGTCAACGGCGTCATGCTCTCACTGGCCACCATCATCGTCATGGCGCTGGCCAACGTCGCCGTCGCCAGCCTGCGCAATTTCATCCCGCACGAGATCCGCATCCCGGTGTTCATCCTCATCGTCGCCGCGCTGGTGACGGTGGTCGACCTGCTCTTCAACGCCAACCTGCACGAACTCTATCTGGTGCTCGGCATCTTCATCCCGCTGATCGTCACCAACTGCATCGTGCTCGCCCGCGTTGAAGCCTTCGCGGCCAAGAACCCGCCACTGCAATCGACGCTCGACGGCATCTTCATGGGTGTCGGCATGCTGTGGACGCTCGCCGTGCTCGGCGGCCTGCGCGAGCTGATCGGCGCCGGCACCCTCTTCTCGGGCATCGACCTCGTCTTCCCCAGCCTGCAGCCGCTGCAACTGCTGCCAGCCGACTATCCCGGCCTGCTGCTCGCCATCCTGCCCCCCGGCGCCTTCATCCTGCTCGGCTGCATGATCGCCTGGAAGAACTGGATCGAAGCGCGAGCCACCACAAGGCAGGAAAAGGTCGCTGTCAAGGCGCTCGCCACAGGAAACTGAGTCGGCTGACTGCGGCTGATTTTCATACAGATTGACGATTCAATCTTCAATCTGTATGAAATTGACACGTTCCCTCGCCGCTCGCCTACGCTGTGCATTCGCAGCCAAAGGGGCTGGTGACTGACAGCGGTAGCATCCACGCTTCATCCTTGACCCGAACAACTGGTTGCGATATGGTTCCCAAAAGCAACCGCCAAGGGGTTCCGACATGCCCTCCATCACCCTCAAGAACATTCCGGAAACGCTGCACCAGCGGCTTCGCGAAAGCGCGGAGCGCAATCACCGCAGCATCAACGGCGAAATGCTGGCAGCACTCGATCAGTACATCAGCCAGCAGCGGCCGAACAAAACACAACTGCTCGCGGACATCCGCACACTGCGGCAGGAAACCGCCCTTTACGTCACTGAAGAAGAACTCGACCGCGCCAAAAACGAAGGCCGGCCGTGATTGTGGCCGACACCAACCTGATCGCCTATGTGCTGATCAACTCAGCGCAGACGGCGCTGGCCGAGGCCATTCTCGAAAAGGATGGCGACTGGCATGCGCCACCCCTGTGGCGCCACGAATTTCGGAACATTCTCGCCACCTATGTCCGCACGAATCGCCTCGCCCTGCCCGTAGCACTGTGCCACATGACCAACGCCGAAGCGCTGATCGTCACTGACGAATCGGGCGAAGCCGCCGATACAGAAGAAATTCTCCGTCTCGCAAAGATCAG
>JAUPVD010000317.1 GCA_030917225.1 Pseudomonadota bacterium | reverse complement strand
CGCCGAATTCCGGTTCGCAGGCCAGCGCCGTCCAGCCGTTCTCGGAGAACTGCTGATAGGCCTCCTTGAAACCCTTGGGCATGGTGACTGCCTTGTCGTGCCACTTGGCACCTTCCTGATCGCCGGGAATGTTCAACGGCGACAGCACGCCTTCGGCGAACTTGGCCGCTTCTTCCAGCACGGCGTCGACCAGATCCGGCGTTGCCTCCTCGCAACCCGGAAGCTGCGCTACCTGCTCGATCCCCGCCAGTTCCTTGAGCACGAACTGCATGTCGCGGATCGGGGCAATGTATTCACTCATCTTGTGTTCTCCTTTTGGTTCACTTTGGTTTGGTTTAATTGCTTCAGGCGGCCTCACGGTCCACGAGAATGTCGATCAGCAGCAGAATCTCCTGCACTACGGGCAGGGTGAAGCCGCTACGTTGTCCGCCACGGTTGTCGCGCAGCAGTTGATGAAGATAGTCGAGGCAGTCCGGCAAGCCCCAGCGAGCGATCACCTGAGTACAGATGTGCGGCAGCTCTTCCAACGTTGTTGCCTTCGGTAGTTGCTCCTCCGTCTCGACAACCGGTGCAGCCGGCCGCTCCCAGTGCTGTACCTCGACGTTGAAATTCTTGTTCAGCTTCTGTGCCAGTTCGTCGAATTCGGTATGCATGTCGCCGGTACGATAGATATCGAGCAACTTGACCCAGGGCTGCAGCGCCTCCTTCGGGTTGGCCTCGATGTATTCCTGCAAGGTCTGTGCGGCCCCCTGGATGCGGCCAAAGGACAGCATGATCTCGGCCAGTTCCATGACTGGATTGGCATCGGCCATTTCCGGCTCGACAGGCACTGGCGGCATTGCCGGCGCCTTCGATGCCGGCAGCGGCTCTGCCGACTTGCTACTGGAAACGGGGATAACCACCGAGTTGACTGGTACTGGATGTTCCAGCAGTACCGTCTGCGCCATCTCGAAGTCTTGCTGTTCGCCAGCAACGACACGACGCCGGCGCAGCACCAGCCAGACCAGCAACAATGCTGCTGCCGCGACGCCGAGGTAATAGATCCAGACGGACTCGTCTGAACTTGTGTCCACAACAGGCGCCGGCGGCGGCGCAGGTACCTCTTTGATCTTTACCGTCGCAGGGGGCGAAGTCACCGGAGGCTGCGGCGCCGGAGGCGTCGATAGCGAAGGCGCCTGCTGCAACGGGACCGGAGATGGTGGCGGTTCCGGAGGTTGCGGCAATGCCGGAGGAGCAGCGGCAGGCGCAAGTTGCTGCGGCGCCGGCAAAGCTGTCGAGAGCGCCGACAACTGCTCGTTCAAGGTAATCAGCAAACGATACTCAAGACGCAGAATCTGACGCAGTTGATCGCTGGCTTCGCCAGCAGCGGCGAGATCCATCGACAGGCGCAGTCGCGGCAGCGCAGCGGTACCCACGGATTCCGGAGCATGAACTGCCTTGCTGGCGCGCTTCGTTGGCTGCGGTTCGCGGGTAACGACTGTTTCCATGGACGAGTCAAGCAGCCCTCCTCGTCTTTCGCTGCGCGCAACCTCTGCCCGACCGCCTAGCAGACGCCAGTCCGGCATCCGCAGCAGCATGCCGACGGGTAGCGTCTGCATGCCGGAAGCATCGATATCGGCCACCGGATTGGCTTCGGCCAGTGCCGCAATGAAACGACGCTGAACGGCCGGTTGCTGCGGATAAAGCAACTGCGCCAGCGACCGCGGCGATTCGCCCGCTACGACGATCCATTCGCCGTTCGGCGCGACACGACTTTGTCCAGATGGCGCTTCAAACGTGCTGGACTCAAGCGCCCATGCGGATGTGAGCCCTGTACCGACAAAGACAATTGCCAGGAAAACAGTGAAGAACTTCAAGACGGCGGCGGGCATGGATTGGGTTTTCAGCGGCATGCGTGATTACTTGTCACGAAGGTAGCGCGAATCTTCGAACGTGCCTACCCATTCCGGCCGGTAGACCACGAAAAGCGTGACCACCATACCCGACAGCCAGGCCTCGCCAAAAGCCAGCAGAAAAACGTAGGGCAGGTAATCGCCGAGCAGGTAGTCCGGCGAATAGACACCGGAAATCCCCAGCAGCAAAGAGGTGGCCACCCCGGCTGACACCAGCGCAAGGGCTGCGCCGAAAAACCCGTTGGCAAAGATATAGACGAAATATTGCTGCGGCAGAAAACGCTCGCTCAGGCGCAGCACAAACTGCGTTACCAGGACACCGACGCCCCCCATGAGCAGTGCATTGGTGGCGAATTCCGGCCAGCCGGCATCGCCATTCAAGGAAATACCGACGAGAACCAGAACGAGTCCGATGAAGGCAAGATACGGCCCGAAGGCCAGCGTAAACACCGTCGCCCCGAGCAGGTGCAGCGACAGTCCGGGCTTGATGCCGGCCTTAAGACTCCATAGCAGCATCAGGGCAACGATGATTCCGAGCCAGGCATTGAGTTGCGAACTTTCGGCAAGACGCCGCCAGGGCGCTTGCCGAAGCGCATGCAGGAACAGCGGGATGAACAGCAGCCAGGCAGCCAGCGTCCATTCGCCGGCAAGCAGGCCGTCCGGCAGGTTCATCCCCGCACCCGCCCTGTCAGAGTGCCGCGGTCAGCTGCGGCACGACCTCGAACAGGTCGGCGACAAGACCGTAGTCCGCCACCTGGAAGATCGGCGCTTCCGGGTCCTTGTTGATGGCCACGATCACTTTCGAGTCCTTCATGCCGGCCAGATGCTGGATGGCGCCGGAAATGCCGACCGCGACGTACAACTGCGGTGCGACGATCTTGCCGGTCTGGCCAACCTGATAATCGTTCGGCACAAAACCGGCATCCACGGCGGCACGCGAAGCGCCAAGTGCTGCCCCCAGCTTGTCGGCCAGCGGCTCAAGCAGTGCATGGTAATTCTCGCCGTTGCCAACACCGCGACCACCGGAAACGATGATCTTGGCAGCGGTCAGTTCGGGACGCTCCGACTTGGTCAGTTCGCGCCCGACCAGTCTGGTCTGGCCGGCATCGGCTGCAGCAGCAACGGTTTCGACGGCGGCACTGCCACCTTCGGCAGCAGCTTCAAAGGCCGTGGTGCGCACGGTGATGACCTTGACGGCATCGGCCGACTGCACCGTGGCCAGCACGTTGCCAGCGTAGATCGGGCGGACGAAGGTGTCGGCGGATTCGACGCCGATGATGTCGGAAATCTGTGCCACGTCGAGCAGCGCGGCAACGCGCGGCATGGTGTTCTTGCCGCCGGTGGTAGCCGGAGCAATGAGGTGGCTGTAGCCGGCGGCATTGGCGACGATCAGCGCGGCAAGGCTCTCGGCCGTCTGGTCGGCGTAGTGGGCGGCATCGGCCACTTTCACCTTGGCCACGCCAGCGACCTTGGCGGCAGCTTCGGCAGCAGCACCGCAGCCACTGCCAGCGACCAGCACGTGAATATCACCACCGATCTTGGCTGCCGCAGAAACGGCGTTCAGCGTGGCGGGCTTGAGGGATGTGTTGTCGTGTTCGGCAATAACGAGAATGGCCATGATCAGATCACCTTCGCTTCATTCTTGAGTTTGGCGATGAGGTCGGCGACATCGGCGACCTTGACGCCGGCCTGGCGTTTGGCAGGTTCGGCAACCTTCAGCGTCTTCAGGCGCGGCGCGACATCGACGCCGAGGTCTTCCGGCTTGACGGTGTCGAGCGGCTTCTTCTTGGCCTTCATGATGTTCGGCAGCGTCGCGTAACGCGGCTCGTTCAGGCGCAGGTCGGTAGTGATGATCGCCGGCAGCGACATCTCCAGCGTTTCCAGACCGCCATCGACTTCACGGGTTACCGTCGCCTTGTCACCAGCAACCACTACCTTGGAAGCAAAGGTGGCCTGCGGCCAGCCGAGCAGTGCGGCCAGCATCTGGCCGGTCTGGTTGGCGTCGTCGTCGATGGCCTGCTTGCCAAGAATGACCAGCTTCGGCTGTTCCTTGTCGACCAGCGCCTTGAGCAGCTTGGCTACGGCCAGCGGCTGCAGCTCGGCATCCGTCTCGACCAGAATGCCGCGATCGGCACCGATCGCCATCGCCGTGCGCAGGGTTTCCTGGCAGCCGGCAAGGCCGGCGGAAATGGCGACCACTTCAGTGGCGATGCCGGCTTCCTTGAGGCGAACCGCTTCTTCGACGGCAATTTCGTCGAAGGGGTTCATCGACATCTTGACGTTGGCGATATCGACGCCGGTGCCGTCGCTCTTGACGCGCACCTTGACGTTGTAATCGACCACGCGCTTGACCGGTACGAGGACTTTCAAGGCTACTCTCCTTAGTGTTGCAATGGCTCTGACATTGATCGTGGGACGATTATGTCACTTTCACGTTTGACATTGACCTACCCGCGTCAGACAATAGGCCATACTCTACGGTATGGATAGAGCGTACGGTACCGTATGGACAATTCGCTGTCAAGCCAACCCGACCCCAGCAGACATGACCACTGAACGCAAAGCTCCGCCCTCTCGCACCGCAAAGACGCCACGCACTCAACTCGACCGCAACGACTGGATCGAGGGCGCCATCGAGGTGCTCGCCGATCAGGGCGTCGCCGGCTTGCGCGTCGAGGTGCTGGCCAAGAATTTCGGCGTCACCAAGGGCAGTTTCTACTGGCACTTCAAGGATCGCCAGGACCTCCTCACGGCCGTACTGCAACTGTGGAAGGAAGGTCGCCTGCGCGATATCGAAAAGCAGGCAACGGCAGAACCCGGCAAGGAACTGGAGCAGATTCACCACGTCATCGACGTTTATAGCGCCGTGCGTAACCGCAAGGGCATCTCGATCGAACTGGCGGTGCGCGACTGGGCCAGGCACGACGCCGTCGTAAACGTGGTGGTCGAAGAGGTGGATGCCTACCGGCTTGAATGCACCCGCAAGCTGTTCCTGACACTTGGGCTGTCGGACGATGAGGCGCAAGCGCGTAGCATCCTGGTCTTTGCCTACGTCTTCGGGCACAGCCTGATGTCCTACGACCGCAACAACCCGAAAGTATCCGAATTCAAGCGCTGGATCGCGGAACGGATCACCGGCCGGTAGAATGCCGGCACGATGAACGGCGCCACTCCCCCAGAAGAAACGACCGAACGCAAGGCGTCGCGACTCCACGCCTCGCCCCTTGTTCGCTGGCTGCTCTGGACTGCCGGCACGATCGCCCTGCTGCTGGGCATCCTCGGTGTTTTTCTGCCGGTTTTACCCGCGACACCGTTCATCCTGCTGGCAGCTGCCTGCTATGCGCGGGCCTCGGAGAAATTTCATCAGCGCCTGCTATCCCACCCGAACTTCGGCCCGGTCATTCGCGACTGGGAAGAATACGGCGCCGTTTCGATGCGCACCAAGAAGGTGGCGATTTCATTGATGAGTCTGTCGATTGCCGTCTCGATCTGGGTCGTGCGAGAACACCTGTGGCTGCAGATCATGCTGGCGACCATCGCCGTCACGGTCGGCACGTGGT
>JAUPVD010000316.1 GCA_030917225.1 Pseudomonadota bacterium | reverse complement strand
TTCGCCAATGATATCGGCCGTCTTGAAATCACCTCGCCAACGGTTGCCGGGCGACAGTTCGCCACCGTCAACGCCACCGCCAAAACGTTGGCACTAGGCGATTCGACGACAACGGCAGCCCCCGGCACCATGGGCTCGGAGTCGCTTTACGGCTGCTCCTGGTTCCCCGACAGCCGCACATTCGGCAATGGTGTACGCATCCATTTCATCGCCAATTTCCAGCAAATCGGCGAAGGTATTGCCTTTGTACTGGCGGATGCTTTTACCAACCCCGACACCTTCCGCTGTGGCGCGGCTGGGCAGTCGCTCGGATATTCGGGCAAGGGCGCCGGTGCTGGAAACCCCATACGCACACCGAAAATCGCGCTGGAATTCGACACCCGGGCCAATGTGGGGTACGACGAAAGCCTGACAGAACCATTGACCGGGCGAAAGGATGACCTCATGACGGCCTCGCCGCATACGGCATTCGTCTATTGGGGAAACAGCCTCGCCAATGCAGGACAGTCGGTTGCTCAACCCTCTTGGGACGATAACGTGCACGGCAAGGGCGGCGCACTTTCCGCTGCCGGAAAAATCGAGCCGGCCAATCCAACGGCGGCGGCGACGCACAAGAAAATGAAGGGGGCCGGCGCGGGCGGCAAGGACAAATACGCAGTACGCCTCGACATCAAGCGCACAAGGGATGTAACGGATCCGGCCAACAAGAAAAGTGTGTACGTACTTCAGGGCTGGGTCTTTGCCCTTGCGGGCGAGGCCTGCTACGCGACTTCCATAGGCGCCGGCATTGCCGACCTGAGCGACGATTTCGAGAACCTGATCTTCTGGAGCGCTAGTTGCAAAACGCCATTCACCGATACCATTACAATCTATGACGAAGACAGCAATGAAGCTTTCAAGACCTTTCGCGTGGGATTCAGCACCGGCCAGAGCAGTTCCGGGCAAAACGTCGTGATCTCCAATTTCGTGCTCGGAACCCGCCCGTGAGCGCCATGCAACCGTCTGCCGGAAAAGCTCGCGAGGCCTTGCTTTCGCATGGTTTCACACTGGTGGAATTGACCATCGTTCTGGTGATCATCGCCCTGCTCGCCGGCGGCATGCTCGTTTCGCTCAGTGCCCAGCAGGAAAGCGCAGCGCGAAGCACTACTGAACGACGTATTACGGAGGTTATCGAGGCGTTGAGCGGCTACGCTGCGGCAAACGGCCGCCTCCCCTGCCCGGCGACGCCAGCCTCAACCGGCGTTGAATCACCGCTGGGTGGCGGTGATTGCGCGAACGACTGGGACGGTTTTGTGCCCGCACGCACACTCAGCCTTGGCCCTACAGACGCCAACGGCTACCTGCTTGATGCCTGGAACAATCCCATCCGTTACGCCGTCACCACTGCCAATGCCGACAGCTTCACAACGGCCGGCGGCATGCGCAACAACTGGAGCGGCGGCATGACTCCGGATCTGCGTGTGTGCAACACGGGCGTCGGCATCGCCGGCGGTAACTGTGCCTCGGCGGCGGCCACGCTGACCGATACCGCTGTGGCGGTCGTCTATTCCCGGGGGAAAAATGGCGGCGTGGCGCCTGCCAGCACCGATGAGACAGCCAACGGCAACGCCGACCGCGTCGTCGTGTCGCATACGCCAACCACCGGCGCCAACGAATTCGACGATATCGTCGCCTGGCTCTCGCCCAACGTCCTCTACAACCGCATGATCGCTGCCGGCCGGCTGCCCTGACCGGATTCCACACAAGCCTTTGACGCGAAGCGAAAAATGCGTATAATGCGCGGTTCTTCGTTTCACGTTTTGTATGGAGTCCAACATGTACGCGGTCATAAAAACCGGAGGCAAGCAGTATCGTGTTGCCGCTGGTGAAAAACTTAAAGTAGAACAGATACCGGCGGACGTTGGCGCAGAAATCACTATCGACCAGGTCCTGATGGTAGGCGAAGGCGAATCGGTGAAGATCGGCGCCCCGCTCGTTTCCGGAGCAACGGTAAAAGCCACCGTGCTGGCACAGGGTCGTCACGACAAGATCAAGATCTTCAAGATGCGCCGCCGCAAGCACTACCAGAAGCACCAGGGGCATCGCCAGAACTACACCGAACTGCGCATCGACGCGATCAACGCGTAAGCGCCAGTCAAGCAAGGAGCTGAAACATGGCACACAAAAAAGCTGGCGGCAGTTCACGTAACGGCCGCGACTCACATTCCCAACGCCTCGGCGTCAAGCGCTACGGTGGTCAACTGATCCCCGCTGGCAACATCATCGTTCGCCAGCGCGGTACCGAGTACCACCCGGGCGAAAACGTCGGCATGGGCAAGGACCACACCCTCTTCGCACTGGTCGAAGGTCGTGTCCAGTTTGCGATCAAGGGCGCTCTGCGTCGCCGTACTGTGAGCATCATTCCTGCCGCCTGATACCCGGCGAGTCTGGAGCGATACTTCGCAGGCAACTGCGAAAAAAGCCCTATCCTTGCGATAGGGCTTTTTTGTTACTGAAAGACAAAATGATACAGCCCCCCACACTCACTGCATTCGTTGCCCCCCAAGGGGGGGCAGGCCTCCCTTGGGACGGCCCGACGGGAGGCCTGACATGAAATTCATCGACGAGGCAAAAATCTACGTGGCAG
>JAUPVD010000315.1 GCA_030917225.1 Pseudomonadota bacterium | reverse complement strand
TATGCCCGACAACTTTCGACATGAATGAAATGATTGCCGCCCTGTGGCGGGATGAAACGCCCTATATCCTTGGTGCCGCCGTGCTCAGGGTGGCCATCGTCTATCGCTATCTGGGCAGCGGCCGCGTCACCCTCAAGCACACCCTGCTCTTCTTTTCCTGCTGGCGGCTGCTTGACGTGGTCGCCGCCATCTTTGCTGCGCGCTCCGAGGTAGCCATTGCCGCGACCCTGCATCAGGCGGCGCTGCTGGGCCTGGGCCTGGTGCTGATCCGTCTTTCCGGTCTGGTCGTCTTCCGCGTGCTGCTGCCGGCCCTGCGTGTGCAGACGCCGCGCATCCTGGAAGACATCGTGGTCATTGCCGGCTACGTGTTCTGGGTAATGGTTCGCCTCTCGTATGCCGGCGTCGAACTTTCCAGCCTGGTGGCTACGTCGGCGGTGATCACGGCGGTGCTCGCCTTCGCCATGCAGGATACGTTGGGCAATATTCTCGGCGGCCTTGCGCTGCAGCTCGACAGTTCGCTGGAGATCGGCGACTGGGTCAAGCTCGACGATCTGTCCGGCAAGGTCGTCGAGATCCAGTGGCGCTACACGGCGATCCTTACGCGCAACGGCGAGAAGGTGGTGGTGCCGAACAGTCAGCTGATGAAGGGCAAGTTCACGGTGATCGCCGACAAAGACCTGGGCGTGGCCGGCTGGCGACGCTGGATCTGGTTCAACATCGATTACAGTGTCTCGCCTTCTCTGGTCATCGCTGCCGCCGAACGAGCGGTATCGGATGCCGAGATTGCCAACGTTGCCCGCAGTCCGGCGCCTTCCTGCGTGGCCATGGAGTTCGCCCCCGGTTCGGTGCGCTATGCGCTGCGCTACTGGCTGATCGATCCGCGTGACGATGATCCGACCGACTCCGCCGTGCGCACCCATCTTCTCGCCACCGTCCAGCGCAACGGCTGGCGCATGGCGCTGCCCGATCAGGCCGTGCATCTGGTGCAGGAAGGCGACGCGCATCGCGAACTGGTCTGGCAACGCGAGCTCAACCGGCGCCTGCAGACCTTGTCGGGCATCGAACTCTTTGCCTCGCTCGACGAGAACGAGCGGCACAAGATGGCTGAGCGCCTGGTGCATGCGCCGTTTGCAAAGGGCGGGGTGATCACCCGGCAAGGGGCCGTGGCTCATTGGCTGTACATCATCGTCAACGGCGAGGCAGACGTGTTCTGGGAAACGCCGGGCGGCGAGCGCAAGCTGCTGACGCATCTGCCGAAAGGCAATGTCTTCGGCGAAATGGGGCTGATGACCGGCGCACCGCGTGCGGCAACGGTGGTGGCCAGCACCGACATCGAATGCTATCGCCTCGACAAGACCGGTTTCGAGGACATCATCCGCGCCCGGCCGGAACTGGCCGAAAGCATGTCGCACATTCTCGCCCAGCGCCTGCAGCAGATCGACGAATTGCAGGACGAATACCGAAAGCAGCAGAGCGACAGCGAACGGGCGGCGCACCGGGCGGCGATCGTCCAGCGCATCCGCGATTTTTTCGGGCTCAAGTGACGGGTGTCATTGCAGCGCGGGAAAACAGGCGAAAAAGCGCATGCTGCGACGTATTGCCGCAGTTCTTGACCGGCATCAAACAGCCCTCCAGCCCCCGCATCCTATAATTTCCGCTCTCCCCAGAGGGTCATGATTCATGAAACAAATCAATCGCTTCCTTGCTGTTTTTGCAATGTTGGCCGTGCCGCAGATGGCCGTGGCTGTGGACGCCGAGCGGGCGAAGGAAATCTATGGCCCCTGTGCTGCCTGCCATGGAGAATTTGGCGCCGGCGGCAAGAAGGGGGAGTACCCGCGCATCGCCGGGCAGCAGCCGAAATACATGGAGCAGCAGCTCAAGTCCTTCCAGAAACGCGTGCGCATCAATATCCCGATGGTGCCCTACACCGAGGAACGAGAACTGACCGATGCCGACATGAAGGTGGTGTCCGAGTGGTTGGCACAAGTCGAACTCGATACCAAGATGCCGGTGTTCAAGGGGCACGAGGATGCGCTGACCCGCCTGCTGGCGGTGGAAAAGGTGATGATCGTGCCGCGCGTCGAAGGCGACATCGACAACGGCGGAAAGATATACCAGAAGCAGTGCGCTTCCTGTCACGGCAAACAGGGCAAGGGCCGCGGCATGTTCCCGATGATCGCCGGGCAATACATCGTCTACCTGCAGAAGCAGATCAACGCCTACCTGAAAGCCGAGCGCCCGCACGACGAGGATTCGGCCAAGGTCGGTGTGCTGTACAGCCTGAAGCCGGAAGAAATCCAGGACGTGATGGCCTACCTGACGACGCTGCAGAATCTGGATTGATAGCTGTTTTTGGCCAGGAGCGGACTGTTTGCCTTCTCCGTCGGTAGCCGTTCAAGAGACTGCTTCACGTAGGGGGCCGCCGCAAATCTGTTGTTTGAAGCCTGTCAGGACTAAGAGCGATTGCAATGAAGCGCATCAACTATAACCAGCTCAACAGCAAACAGAAGGAAAACTATAACTTCCAGAAGGTTGCTGCTGTTCTTGCTGACTATGGATTTACCTGCCTTCGTTTGTCCGATGATTGGCAGGGTGCCGACTTTTTGGCGTACCACATTGACGGTGAAACAACTCTCAAGGTGCAGTTAAAAGGCCGCCTGACACTGGAGGAGAAGTACGTCAGCAAGAACATTCACGTCGCTTTTCC
>JAUPVD010000314.1 GCA_030917225.1 Pseudomonadota bacterium | reverse complement strand
TCGGCGACACCGCCTACTTCGGCCCGGAACCCGAATTCTTCATCTTCGACGGCGTTGAGTGGAACGTCGACATGTCGGGCTGCTCGCTGAAGATCCATTCCGCCGAAGCGGCCTGGACCTCGGGCGAGAAGAACGAAGGCAACGGCGCCTCGGGCCATCGCCCGACCGTCAAGGGCGGCTACTTCCCCGTGCCGCCGGTCGACAGCCTGCACGACATCCGTTCGGCCATGGTCCTGACGCTTGAGTCGCTGGGCGTTCCGGTCGAAGTGCACCACCACGAAGTGGCCACCGCCGGCCAGTGCGAAATCGGTACCGTGTTCAGCACGCTGGTCAAGCGCGCCGACTGGACCCAGATCCTCAAGTACGTGGTGCACAACGTTGCCCACCAGTACGGCAAGACCGCTACCTTCATGCCGAAGCCGATCGTTGGCGACAACGGTTCGGGCATGCACGTGCACCAGTCGATCTGGAAAGACGGCAAGAACCTGTTCGCCGGCAACGGCTACGCCGGCATGTCGGAAACCGCCCTGTTCTACATCGGCGGCATCATCAAGCATGCCAAGGCCCTGAACGCGATCACCAACCCGGGTACCAACTCGTACAAGCGTCTGGTGCCGCACTATGAAGCGCCGGTCAAGATGGCCTACTCGGCCAAGAACCGTTCGGCCTCGATCCGCATTCCGCACGTCGCGTCCGACAAGGCCCGTCGTATCGAGACCCGCTTCCCGGATCCGATCGCCAACCCGTACCTGTGCTTCGCTGCGCTGCTGATGGCCGGTCTGGATGGTATCCAGAACAAGATCCATCCTGGCGATCCGGCTGACAAGAACCTGTACGACCTGCCGCCGGAAGAGGATGCAAAGATCCCGACCGTTTGCGCCAGCCTCGACGAAGCCCTGGCCGCTCTGGACAAGGATCGCGAGTTCCTGACCCGTGGCGGTGTCTTCTCCAGTGACTGGATCGATGCCTACATCGACCTGAAGATGGACGAAGTCAACAAGGTCCGCATGACGACCCACCCGGTCGAGTTCGACATGTACTACAGCTGCTAAGCATTTAGCGGCCAATAAAAGGGCGGGGGTTCCTGGAACTCCCGCCCTTTTTCTTTGTATCGGCTGTAGGCCGATGCCGTTTTGATGCGTTAAACTCGCTGCGACAAGAAAACTGACGGAGACACGATGGCAATGTACACACGCTTGACGATTGGACTGCTGGCTCTGGTGGCGTTGCCGGCGCATGCCGAAATTTTCAAGTGCACCGACAGTGCCGGTCACGTGACCTACTCTAATGTGGCGCAGAAGGGGTGTGCCAAGCTCAACCTCGATCCTGTCTCCACCATGCCGGGAACCAAGGCTGCACCAAAGACGCCGACCCCTTCGACCTTCCCGCGTGTCGAAGAGAATACCCAGAAGGCGCGCGATACCGACCGCCGCAAGATTCTCGAGCAGGAACAGGCGACCGAGCAGAAGAGCCTCGAAGAAGCCAAGAAGAAGCTGGCCGAGGCCGAAATCGCCCAGCCGCAGGAGCGCATGCAGGGCGGGGGCATCAATCAGGCCAAGGTGCAGGAGCGCACCCAGCCGCTCAAGGACCAGGTGCAACTGCATGAACGGAACCTCGAAGCGATCCGCAAGGAATTGCAGAATCTCCGCTGACGGTTTCCGGTGCGCTTTTTGCTAATCTAGCGCGCATGTCCGAACAAAAATCTCAATCTTTCAGCGGGCTCGACCTGCTGGCCTCGGCGGTTGTTCTCGTCGACGACGATTACGCCATCCGCTACCTCAATCCGGCCGCCGAAAATCTGGTGGCGGCGAGTACCAAGATACTTGCCGGGCATCCGCTCAGCGAAGTCATCAACTATTCACACGGCTTGCAGACGGCGCTCGATGAGGCGCTGGCCAACAACTGGGCCTATACCGGACAGAACATCGAACTGAAACGGGCCGATGGTGACAGCCTGCAGGTGAACTGCACGGTGACGCCGGTGGAGGCGCCGGGCAGTGGCCTGCTTATCGAGATGTGGCCGATCGACCAGCAGCTGAAGGCCAGCCGCGAGGAGCGCCTCCTCGAACAGCAACAGGCCAACCGCGAACTGATCCGCAACCTGGCGCACGAGATCAAGAACCCGCTTGGCGGCATTCGTGGCGCAGCACAATTGCTTGAGCACGAACTGGCCGAGCTGGCCAATGCGCCGGCGCTGCGTGAATACACCCAGGTCATCATCAAGGAAGCCGATCGCCTGCAGGATCTGATGCAGCGCCTGCTGACACCGCAGCGGCCGATGCACCCCGGCCCGGTGTCCATCCATGAAGTGCTCGAACGCGTGCGTAGTCTGCTGGTCGCCGAATTCCCGCAAGCCCTGCAGGTCCGTCGCGACTACGATACCAGCCTGCCCGATCTGGTCGGCGATCGCGAGCAGCTGATCCAGGCCATCCTGAACATTGCCCGCAATGCCGCCCAGGCGATGCAGGGTGCCGGCATGATCACGCTGCGTACGCGCGCAGCCCGTCAGGTTACGCTGGCCAAGAAACGTTACCGGCTGGCCATGGAACTGCAGGTGATCGACGACGGCCCCGGCATTCCGCCGGACATTCTCGAGCGCATGTTCTACCCGCTTGTTTCCGGCCGCGAAGG
>JAUPVD010000313.1 GCA_030917225.1 Pseudomonadota bacterium | reverse complement strand
GCGGAGTGGTAGTTCAGTTGGTTAGAATACCGGCCTGTCACGCCGGGGGTCGCGGGTTCGAGTCCCGTCCACTCCGCCAGATACACCGAAAGGCGAACGCGAGTTCGCCTTTTTTGTTTATTTCAACGAGAGCAGAGAGCTGATTACGCCATGTTCGACGCCGTTCGCAACAACAAAAAAATCGTCCAGATATTTCTGGCGCTGATTACGCTGCCATTTGCCTTCTGGGGCGTCGACTCCTACGTCCGTGGCGCTGGTGCCGGCAACGACTATGCCTCCGTCGGGGATTCCAAGATTACCCCGCAGCAGTTCCAGGAAGCGTGGCGGAATCAGATGGACCGCGCACGACAACAACTGGGTGCCAATTTCAAGCAGGAGCAGTTCGATACGCCTGAAACCCGGATGGCTGTCGTCAATTCGCTGATCGATCAGCGTCTTTTGCTGCTGGAAGCCCACAAAGGGCGGCTGGGTGCCAGCAATGCGCTGCTCGTCGATATCATCAGCAGCATGCCGTCGCTGCAGGAAGACGGGAAGTTTTCGCGAGCCCGTTATGAAGCGGCCTTGCGTGCTCAGGGGATGTCGCCCGACCAGTTCGAGGCGCAACTGCGGCAGGACCTGACCATGCAGCAGCTGGTTGGTGCGGTCGCCGATACCGGGATCGTGTCAACTGCTTCGGCCGAGATGATGCTGCGCATCAAGTCAGAAGAGCGCCAGGTTGCAGAACTGCGCCTGTTGCCGGAGCAGTTTGCCGGCGATGTCAAACTCGACGCCGACGCTGCCCGCAAGTTCTACGACGAGAACCAGAAGCTTTTCCAGATCCCCGAACTGGTACGTGCGGAATACGTCGTATTGTCGCTCGATGGCCTGCTGGCCCAGATCACAGTGAGCGATGCCGAGGTGAAGCAGTGGTATGAGAGCCACAAGGATCGCTACCAGCAGAACGAGGAGCGCCGCGCTAGCCACATTCTGATCACGGCCAGCGCCAGCGCGCCGGATGCTGACAAGGCAAAGGCCAAAGCCAAGGCTGAGGAAGTGCTCAAGGAAGTCCAGAAGAGTCCGGCCAGATTTGCAGAACTTGCCAAGCAGTATTCGCAGGACCCCGGTTCGGCAGCGAATGGCGGCGATCTCGGCTTCTTTGGGCGTGGCATGATGGTCAAGCCGTTCGAGGATGCGGTGTTCGCCCAGAAACAGGGAGAGACCTCAGGTCTCGTTCAGTCCGATTTCGGTTATCACATCATCAAGCTGACCGGCATCAAGGGCGAAAAGCAGAAGCCGCTGGATGAAGTGCGCGCCGAGATCGAGGGCGAGCTCAAGCGTCAGGGGGCACAGCGTCGCTATGCCGAGGTGGCTGAGGCTTTCACCAACATGGTCTATGAGCAGCCTGACAGCCTCGCGCCGGTTGTCGAGAAGTTCAAGCTGAAAGTACAGCAGTCGCCGATGCTGCCGAAGAAACCACCGGCGCAGGCGCTGCCGTCATTGGGGCCGCTGGGTAACGAAAAGCTTCTGCAGGCGCTTTTCTCCGAGGACGCCATCAAGAACAAGCGCAATACCGATACCGTCGAAGTGGCCAAGAACACCCTGGTGGCTGCGCGTGTGGCAGAGCACAAGCCGGCAGCGCTGCGGCCGTTTGACAGCGTGCGTGCGGATATCGAGACGATGCTGAAGGCGAAGGAAGCCGCAGCGATGGCCAAGGCGCGTGGTGAGGCAAAGCTGGCCGAGCTCAAGGGTGGTCAGGACAAGGTGAACTGGGTTCTGGTCAAGAGCGTTTCGCGACTTCAGGGCAAGCAGGTGTCGCCGGCGGCGATGCAGGCCATTTTCCGTGCTGATGTACAGAAATTGCCAGCCTATGCCGGAGTCGAGTTGCCCAACAACGGTGGCTATGCGCTCTACAAGATCGTTGCCGTCAAGCCGCTCGATACGGTCGATGCCGACAAACGCCGCATCGTCCAGAGCGATTACGTTGCGATGACGGCCCAGGAAGATTTTGCGGCCTATCTGGCCGGTCTGCGCCAGCGTTACAAGATCGAGATCAACAAGGCGGCGATCGAGGCCAAGGAGCAGCGCTGATCATCCAGTAGTTTTTGCTGCGAACCAGCAAAGGGATCCTAAAGAAAAACGCCGACCGGGTGATGCCCCGTCGGCGTTTTCATTTGGCTCGGCTCAAGGCTGCGCAAGGCAGCCAGGCTGCCCTGTCAGGAGTCAGGCAGGCATCGGATCTGAGTTGCCCAGCGCAGTGGTGTTGAGGCCGCCGTCAACATAGGTGATCTCGCCGGTGATGCCGCTGGCCAGATCGGAAAGCATGAAGGCAGCCACGTTGCCAACTTCGTCGATGGTGACGTTGCGGCGCAGCGGCGCGTGGTGCGAGTTGTAGGCCAGCAGCTTGCCGAAGTTGCCGATACCGGAGGCGGCCAGCGTCTTGATCGGGCCGGCTGAGATGGCATTGGCGCGGATGCCTTGTGGCCCAAGGCAGAAGGCCAGGTAACGCGTTGCGGCTTCGAGGCTGGCCTTGGCCAGGCCCATGGTGTTGTAGTTCGGCATGGTGCGTTCTGCGCCCAGGTAAGAGAGGGCGAGCAGGGCGGCGTTGTTGCCCTTCAGCAGCATTGGCCGTGCGGCCTTGGCCAGTGCCGGGTAGCTGTAGGAGGAGATGTCGTGGGCGATACGGAAGGCATCGCGGGTGATACCGTCGAGGAAATCGCCTTCGATGGCTTCGGCCGGGGCATAGGCGATCGAATGAACGAGGCCATCGAGCCCCTCCCAGTGCTTGCCGAGTTCGACGAACAGATTGTCGATCTGCGCGTCTTCAGCAACATCGCAATGAAAAACCAGGTCGCTGCCAAACTCTGTGGCGAATTTCGCAACGCGATCCTTGAAGCGTTCGTTCTGGTAGGTGAGCGCCAGTTTTGCGCCTTCGCGGTGGCAGGCCTTGGCGATACCGTAGGCAATGGAATGCTTGGACAGCAGACCGGTGATCAGAATGCGTTTCTCTGCGAGGAATCCCATGGATACTCCCTGTTGATCTTTCGCGCATTATAGCGGAAATGAGCCCTGAACCGCCGTCATACCTTGATCAGGCGGGTGACGCGCGGGCGTGCATCCGCTACACTCGGCGCCATGCCGTGCTGCCATTTTTCCAGCTTCCCAGTCCGTTTTTTCGCGCTGTTGAGCACCTTGCTGCTGACCGCTTGCGGCGAGGTATGGAACGATCCGTATCCTGCTGCAGAACGCGGTCAGAGCATCCTCTATTCGGCTTTCACTGAGCGCCCCAAGCATCTCGATCCGGTGCAGTCCTACACCGAAGACGAAATCACCTTCACGGCGCAGGTCTATGAGCCGCCGCTGCAATACCATTACCTCAAGCGCCCGTACACGCTTGTGCCGTTGACAACGACAGCGGTACCG
>JAUPVD010000312.1 GCA_030917225.1 Pseudomonadota bacterium | reverse complement strand
CGGCGACAGATCCATACACAGGAGATGGCGATCCTGGTATCGATCGGCGCCAACAAAAGCCAACACCTCCAATGCCCTGCGCGCCAGATGCTCTACCACGGACTGTGGCGTCTCTTTCGGGAACGGCTGCATCCGCGTCCGCTCTGCCCAGATCATCAGAAATCGATTGGCAAAGCCATTGGCTAGTTCTCGGGCATTCATGAGCCCCGTCAGTTCGCCGGGTGAGATCGCGCCACTCAGGCAGACGTGCGGATCGCTGGCGTAGATCCGGTTGGATTTTGTGGCGGGTTTCAGATCGACACCATCCCAACAGTCGCGCAGCGCTGCCGACAAGGTATTGCCATCGCGTCGCCCTTGATGCAACACGTTGGCGAACTCGGACTCAACCACCCAGAGCCTTTTGTCATCGATGGCCGGTACATCTTGGCGGCCTTGCCGATAGCTATCTTGGATCAGTGCAGCCAGTCCTTCTCGCGAAGACAAACCACCCCGATGAACCTGCGGAGCGAACGCAGCATCCATCGCCCGCAAGGTTTCGTCGATGCGCATAATTAATGACAGCGCATCCCCTTTGCGCCCCCGACCTGAGCGACCGATGTGGAGGCAGAACAGCCGCGCGTGGTGTCGTGTGTTGCCGATAGGCAGGTAGACACCGCGCCCGACAGCACAAGACAAATACACCATGAAATTGGCCGCGATGGCATAGGGATTGGTTTCCGTGTCGTCACTACCAGCAAGGGCCACCTCACCGACCAATCCATATAGGCATTCAGGGTCAGGTTCTGGCGCGTTGCGATGGTGCAGCCCGATCTCATCCTGGTTGGGGTCATCCATGGAGTCAGTTGCGACGTTGGCCGCAGGCCCAATGACGTGGCAACGTGCGGCGGGTGGTTGCGGCCCATTCACTTGTCCAGCGCCACCATACGGACGATGTTGCCAAATTCGTTCAGAACATCGGGGTGATGCTTTGTCAGGTGGCGCAAGATGGCTTCGTTGGCCATCAGTTTGGCGAGATAACCCTTGGTCAGCACCAGGTTGAGTATGTCTTGGCTATAAGTCTGCTCAGCCAGCTTGAACTGCTCTTGGAGATTACCCATTTCTCGCTCCATCTTGGCCATCTGCTCGGCGCTGACTCCGGTGATTTTCTTGGGCTTGGTCTCGCCGACGAGCAGGTTACTGGGCGTGGCGGCGACCAAGGCCTGGGCGTAGGCGACCGTGATGTTGTTGGCGCTGACCATCAGTTCGACGCATTCGACCTGTCTGGTTGGCTTGAGCTTACGCAGCACCGCACCCAGGTTGGGTGAGAAGGTTTGATCGCGCAGCAACTCGGCAGCCTCCGGGCAGATTCCATCGAGCAGGTTCAGTTTCTTGATGATGTGGCTGATATCCACATCCAAGGCTTTCGCGAGTTTTTCTGGGGTGACACCGCGCTCGACGGCGCGGCGGATCATGACGTGCTCCTGGATACTGGAGAGTCGATTGACCCGGTTGTTGAAGGTGTAGCTTTCGTCGTCGGTGGCCACCAGACACGGCGCCTTGTCGAAGCCCAACTGTTTCAGCGCCACCAGCCGTGTGTGACCGTCAAGCAAGATGTACTGCCCTGCCCGGTCTGGCCTGCCAACCGACAAGGGCTCGATCAGGCCGACAGTATCAATCGACGCCGTGATCTGTTTGAATTTCCGCGAGGCAAGCAGCCCCTCGGGCGTTTTGCGTGATGGCAATACAGCCGCGAGAGAAAGAAATAATGGCTCCGGTATGAAGCCCAGTGGCGGATTGCTCACGTTCCACACCCCCGCGCCCAGACACGATCCGCCAGATACTGTGGCAGCGTGTCCAATCCCTCTGCGCGCAGCAGGTTGGTGAAATTCTCGTCAGCCAGCAACTGGCGCAACGCACCGACGATGAACAGCAGGTTGCGCTGAGCGGTTTCTGCCTTCCTGACCATCTGCTTCTGGCGCTCGACTTCACGTTGATAGTTGCGCACCAGGCTGGACGTGGTCACGTCCTCGGTTGGTTTACGGGATGCCATTTTGCCGCCGATGGACCTGCCTTGTGTGCGGCGGCGTTCGATGATCCGGCGCGCCTGGATCAACTGGCTGCCACGCAACTTGCCGGATTCATAGGCTTCCTGCAGCGCTGCCTGGATTGCCTTGTCATCAACACCCGCGCCGGCAATGGTGATCGCGGCATTGAGCGGGATGCGTCCGCTGCCAACGGCCATCAGTAGCCGCTGTTCGCCATTTTTTAGCAGGTACAGGATACCTTGCACGTACTCCGGGCTCAGGCCGGTTTTTTGCGCGATGTCCTTCTTGTCGTAGCCCTGATCCCGCAGTTGTTCGATGCCGATCAGAAGTTCCAGCGGGCTGAACTTGCGCCGCGCGATGTTCTCCGTCAGGCTCATGATGAAAGCCGATTCGTCGTCGACGTTCATCACCATCGCGGGGATTTCCTGATGGCCGAGTGTCTTGAAGGCCTTGAACCGCCCCTCCCCGCAGATGAGCAGGTAGTGCTCACCTTCACTCCCCGGGCGTGGCGTCACGATGATAGGTTTTTTCAGGCCGATGCTCTGGATATTGCCGACGATCTGTTCGAACATCCGGCTGTTGCGCTCGCGCGGATTGAGCACTTCGATCCGATCCAGCGGGATCATCCGTAATTCTGAGTGGCGATGTTCTTTGTCGTGACTCATGCTGCCCTCCGGATGCGAATGCGCCGCGCCATGCCGTAAAGGTAGTCCAGGCTATCAAAGCGGTAACACTCAAACTCGATACTGTTGTGATCGGCCAGATGGATGCGCGGCTGGCCAAAGTCCAATCGCGGCAACAGGTAGTAATCCAGAGCAGCCTGGTTACTGCCGTCCAGACGCACGGCCACCGTAATGTCGGGCGCAAGGCTGGCGTCGAAACGTACCTTCCAGCGCCGTCGCCCGTTGTCGAGCGACAGACAACGGGCCAACACCAGTGAAACGGTGAATTCCTGATTGACGGTGAGCAGATCGGTGGCAGGATCACGTTCGACCATGCCGCCGACATCGGCGATCATCCGTTCTGTCTGGCCAACAATCTCCGGATGCAGCCGGCGCAGAAACTGGTTCGCCTCGATATACTGGTAGTCCCGGTCCGGGGTAAAGCCAACCGTCTGGTAAGCCCGGATCAGGCTGCCAAAACGATGGGCGTAGGCCGCCGCCGACGGCATGCCTTCGGCCTCGTCGATGATCAGCCCAGAAAGATAGCCATGGCGCTGGAACAGGCTGCGCAGCTTCTCGATCAGTTCTTCGTCGCTGTAACGGTGTGACCGTGCGCGCAGGATCCCTTGCGCGGTGTAAAACAGGTCAGGCGGCACGACGCCTTCAAAAGCCCCCTCCTTCTTGATCCACATATCGGGGCGGTTGACCACCCGGTGCTTCTTGAGCTTAAAGGAGCGGCGGTTGTAAACGTTGTTGCCGATGTACTTCTCGTTTGACAATACCTCGCGCACGGTTGCCCGCGTCCAGCTCCGCCCAAGATCAGTTCGCGTTCCTTGTATATTGAGCCGTTCGGCAATCTCCAGTTCGGTCAGGTTGTCGGCAACAAACCAGCGGTAGATCTGGTTCACGACGGCGACCTCGTCGTCGGGCCCAGGCTGCAGGATGACGCGGTCGGTTTGCAGGCTCTTGTGTTCACCGCGAGCCAGTTCGCCTTTGAGTGTGCCAGCCTGATCGATCAGCACTCGGCGCAGGCCATAACCGGCTGGGCCGCCCTGGCGATAGCCCAGCTCAATCAGGCGGCATTGTCCGGCAAACACCTTGGCCGATAGCTCCCGACTATATTCCCCGGCCATTGCCCGCGTGACGCCCTTGACGATGGTCGACACCGGCGAGCCGTCATTCTCGAACTGTTCGGCGCAGTAGGCGACCTGGATTCCGGCGCGGCGACAGATGTATTCGTAATAAGCACTTTCGTCGGCATCCTGAAACCGTCCCCAGCGACTGACGTCGTATACCAGAATCACCTGAAAATCAGCCACGCCCGATTCCACGTCTTGGATCAATTGCTGCAACGCCTGCCGACCGTCGATACGCAGACCGCTTTTGCCCTCATCGGCATAGGTTCGGACAATCTGGATCCCCCGTCGTCGCGCGTATTCGCGGATAGAGTCTGCCTGATTCTCAGTAGAATATTGTTGATGTTCGGTCGACATCCGGACGTACTCGGCGGCTCGAAATAACACAGGCCGATCCGGCGACTCGTTTGAAGGCGCATCTAGCAGCATAGATCCCGATCACTTCTTGTTATTTGGCGTGGTTGCTCTCGGGGGCGACGCTTCACATTAAGGATTGGGGCATGGCCAGAACTGGCTGGCCAAGCGGCACTCCATCGGATTGGTTGCCATGCAGGAATAGCGAGAGCTCGTTTGAACAAACGGTAGTCAGCAAGACAGTGAATGGCTATCAAGTCCTCTCTTTGCACACGTCCATTTTGCATGGGCAGTCTGGACATATCGGCCTGATTTCAACCAGCCAGGCCTCGCCGGCAAGCGGCCTGGCGATGGTGAGGGTGCGAATTTGATACAGCCCGGTCGGCAGAGTTAACACGTCCATTTTTGCAGGACAAGTTGTTCTGTTGACGCACCCTCTCCCACGTTGCTTGGACGACTGCGCAGGTCGCGCATCACGATAGCCCCGCCAATAGCCAGGATGTCGCGCTTGCCACGCCCGTTGGGCGTCACGCTGATTGCCCCGGTAATCAGGATCGTTTTGCAGTTTGCCGTGATGCCACTGACGTTTTCTGGCGCGCTGGCAATCGCGCGCTGAGCAGTAGGCTTGATGAGGAACATGTGGAACCGGCTGGAACGGCTTGCCGCAGCATGCGCAGAGCTTGATAGGCATCAGATTTCTCCATGAATCGAACCATGAGGGTGCCGGCAAGCCGGCAGGCGGAAATCTGATATTGCGCTCGGGCGAGAGAACTATTTCACGGAAAATGAAGGGAATACGCGATGGTGTCTCGCCATTGCCGACAATTTGTTGGTGGGTCAGTGCTGCTTTCCAATACCGGTTGGGCAGCGTTGGGCATGAAAATGAAACAACTCGGTCTGCGTGGCTAACCATCCCCCAAT
>JAUPVD010000311.1 GCA_030917225.1 Pseudomonadota bacterium | reverse complement strand
TGCATCGCGGGGCCGCGCAGCTCGCCGAGATCAAGGCGGTGAGCGCCGGATATCCGCTGCGCGGCCGCTTGCGCATCGCCCCCGCGCTCAATGTGCCGGATGCACCGGCCAGCGGGGTGCCGCAGCCCGGGGAAATCTGGGCCGACGAGCGCCTCGCGGTGGCGCTTTCGCTGTCGGTGGGTGACGTGCTGACGCTTGGGCGCAGCAACTTGCGCGTGGCCGCCATCCTGACCCTGGAGCCGGACCGTGGCGTCAATTTCTTCAGCGTTGCCCCACGCCTGATGATGAATCTGGTTGATCTGCCGGCAACCGGGCTGGTTCAGGTTGGCAGCCGGGTGGCCTATCGCATGCTGCTGGCCGGCGAGCAGAAGGAAGTGGCCAGCTTTCAGCGCTGGCTGGAGTCTCGGCTGGAGCGCGGCGAGCGGATCGAGGACGCACGCAACGCCCGGCCGGAGATTCGCACCGCGCTGGATCGGGCGCAGCGTTTCCTCGGGCTTTCGGCGCTGCTGACGGTCGTGCTGGCGGCCGTGGCCGTGGCGCTGGCGGCTCGCCGCTACAGCCAGCGCCATCTCGATCCCTGCGCCATCATGCGTTGTCTGGGGGCCACGCAGTCGTTCCTGCTGCGGGTCTATCTCGGGCAGTTCGCGCTGCTGGGCATTCTGGCGTCGGGGCTGGGCTGCCTGATCGGTTATTTCGCACACTTTGCGCTGCATGCCTGGCTGGCCGAGCTGCTGGCGACGCCCTTGCCGTCGCCCTCCTGGCTGCCTGCGGGGCAGGGCTTCGCTGTCGGCCTGCTGCTGCTTTTCGGCTTTGCCGTGCCGCCACTGCTGCAATTGCGCCGTGTGCCGACGATCCGGGTATTGCGGCGCGAATTCGGCCCGCCCGGCGGTGCCTTGCTCGGCGGCTATGGCGTGGGATTGCTGGCGCTGGCGGGCGTGATGTTCTGGGTGGCTGGCGATGTCACGCTCGGTGCCTGGGTGGTGGGTGGTTTTCTCGGTGCGTTGCTGATCTTCTCGCTCGTGGCCAGGGGTGTCATTCGCCTGGCTTCCGGCTTGCGCGGCGGCGCCCATGTCGCGGCCGGCTTCGGCTGGCGCTACGGGTTGGCCAACCTGGAACGCCGCGCGCTCGGCAGCGTTGTCCAGATCGTTGCGCTGGCGTTAGGCCTGATGGCGCTGCTGCTGCTTACTGCCACGCGCGGCGACCTGCTCGATGCCTGGCGGCGGGCAACGCCGCCGGATGCGCCGAATCGCTTCGTCATCAACATCCAGCCGGACCAGGTGGCACCGGTACGCAAGCATCTCGCTGCCGCCGGCATCGAGGCGGAGATCGTGCCGATGATCCGCGGCCGGCTATCGCGGCTGAATGATCGCGAAGTGGGCGTCGCCGACTACGAGGATGACCGCGCCAAGCGCCTGATCGAGCGCGAATTCAACCTTTCCTGGCGCGACGACCTGCCTTACGGCAATTCCGTGGTGCAGGGACGCTGGTTCCTGCCCGACGAGCGCGGGCGCGGGGTGGCTTCGGTCGAGGACGGTCTGGCCAAGACGCTGGGCATCAAGGTTGGCGATACGCTGGTTTTCACGATTGCCGGCGAACCGGTGCCAGTCGAGGTGGTCGGCTTGCGCAAGCTGGACTGGGATTCGATGCGGGTGAATTTCTTTGTGCTGACGCCGCCGGCGGTGCTGGCGCCATACCCTTCCAGCTACATCACCAGCTTCCATCTCCGGCAGGGTGACAGTGACGCGATCAACAGCCTGGTGCGGACTTTTCCGAACCTGACCGTCGTCGATGTCGCGGCCATCGTGCGCCAGTTGCAATCGGTGCTCGATCAGGTGGCGCAGGCGGTGCAGTTCATCTTCCTGTTTACGCTGGCAGCCGGGTTGGTGGTGCTCTATGCCGCACTGGGCTCGGCCTTCGAGGAGCGGCGCTATGAGCTGGCAGTGATGCGTTCCCTCGGGGCGCGGCGCGAGCAGTTGCGACGGGCGCTGCTGGCCGAGTTTGCCATGGTCGGTGGCCTGGCCGGCGGCATCGCGGCGGCGGGTGCTGCCGTAGTCGGCAACGTGCTGGCGGCCAAGGCCTTCCAGTTCGCGGTGGCGATCAGCGTCTGGCCTTTCCCGGTGGCCATTCTGGGAGGCGCGGCGATGGTGACGGTGGCTGGCTGGCTGGCGGCGCGCCGCCTGCTGGGCACGTCGCCGCTGCAGGTGCTGCGTGCAGGCGGCTGATGGAAGCTGATGGAAGCTGATTCCCGCTACTGCGGTGCCCGGCCTTCACTGCCGACATCGGACCAGCGGCGGTAATAATCGGTGAAGGCAGCATCGCGGCTACGGATATGCTTGCTCAGGAAACTCCTGACTTCGCCAAGTTTTTCGCTGGCCGAGGCGGTATCTGCCGTCAGCGAGGCGGCAATGCCGGCCAGCGTGTCCAACGTCCGTTCATGGTCTGCCGTGTGGTCGTCGTAGTCCGGATAGGCACACAGGCGCATGAGGAGTTCCTCGGACATGAAGTGCGCCGAACAGAACGACTGCAACTGTTCCATCAATGCCGCCGTTCCCGGTTGCTGCGTCGGGCTTTGCAGACTGTTCTGCAGGGCTTCGACAAGTTGAAGCTGCATCTCGTGTTCGGCATCGACCGTTTCGCGGTCATGGCGGCAGTTTTCGCTCATTGCTGACATGCGGTTCTCCAAACGTGCGGGAAAGAATTCGTTAGGCTGGATTCGTCGGGCAAGACCAACGCTGGGCAGCTGGTCAATGACGCTACTCAGGATAGCAGTTCGGTCGTCGTTCGATAGCAGTTCGGCCTGCTTCTTTTGCACTTCGTCGGTGCTAATTGAGGCACAATGTGCCCCATATTAGCTAGAGCTTAAATGTGTCAGAAATAACAACACACCCCCTTGATGAGCGGCTGGCGGCCCTGAATGCGCGCTGGGTTGACTACAAACGGCAGGGGACATTCGAACAGTTCGTCGAGTTCTCGGTAGCGCTGAACAGCCTGTCCGAGCACTTGGGTCGCCTTCGCCTGCCCGGCCTGCTGCGTATCGCGCAGGGTCTGGAAAATGCCGCCCTGGCGAAATTTGGCGATCCAGATCACCACCCTTTGCCCGAAGTGGAATGCTTCGCCCTGCAACGGCAGGTCGAGGCGCTTGGCGGGGCGATCGCTTCGGCGCGACAGCCGCTGGGGACGAGGCGCGTGGAAGAGGGCGCCATCTCGGTACCGGACCCGGAATGGGTACGGCCTCGCTCGGTGTGGGTCGTTGCCGCCGGCAAGAACGAACTGGCAGAAGGTATCGAGAAGCAACTGGGCCATTTCGGTTTCCGTCCACATCGGCTGGGTTGGCTCGATCCGCTACCCGCCGGCGATCCGCCGCTGGCCGTACTTTTTTCGCCGGACCAGGCGCCGGACATGCCTGTGCAACTGGAACGCGTCGCTGCGATGCGTGCTGCCGCGCCAGCCAGCCAGCTGTTTTATCTGGGGGCTGAGCGGGCGATGGAGCCGGTTGTCGGCCTGATGCGGGCAGGCATCGACATCACTGTGGCGCGCGAGGACGTGGCCGCGTCGGTGCTGGCGCGGATTCTCGACCTGGTGCAGACGCGTGAGCAGGAAAAATACCGGGTGCTGGTCGTCGAGGATTCGCGTGTTGCTGCCGCGATGATTCGCCGTACCCTGACCGAACACAATATCGACTGCCACGTGGTGGCAGACCCGGGAACGCTGCTCGATGTGCTGCCCACCTACCGGCCGGACCTGATCCTGATGGACATGTACATGCCGCGTTTCAATGGTGTGGAAGCAACGCGGGTATTGCGGCAGGTGGCCGGCTACCAGGCGCTGCCGATCGTGTATCTGTCGAGTGAGTCGGACATCGGCATGCAGGTCGAGGCGCTCAGGCTCGGTGGCGACCAGTTCCTGACCAAGCCGATCAATCCGGTCGTGCTGGCCGCAGTAGTGCGAACCAAGATCGAACGTTATCGGGAAACTGTCCGTTCAACGCGCACCGATGGCCTGACCGGGCTGTTCAACCATACGGCCTCGAAGGCGCGCCTCAAGGGCATGATCGAAACGCTGCCGACGCATGGCAATCTCTGTGTGGCGATGATCGACATCGACCATTTCAAGGCGGTCAATGATACCTACGGGCACCCGGTCGGCGATCAAGTGATCCGCGGTCTGGCCTGGTTGCTCAAGGGTTGTCTGCGGGCGACCGACCTCATCGGGCGCTACGGCGGCGAGGAATTCATCCTGGCCTTGCCGGACGCGCCGCCCGACCGTGCTTTCGCTGTGATCGAGCGCATCCGCCGTGATTTTGCGGCCTTGCCGCATGCGCATAACGGGGGCGCGCTGCATTCCACCTTCAGTGCCGGCCTGGCCTGCTTTGAGCACTTTCCGTCGGCCACAGAGATTACCGAGGCAGCCGACAATGCCTTGCTGGAAGCCAAGCGGCAGGGAAGAAACCGGGTCGTATCTGCCTGCGCTCGCTGATCGCCAGCAGTGCCGAGAATCGGGAAATCTGTTTGCAGCTGCTATTTGATCCATATCGGGTAGCGCAGACAAATGACGTGCGATAATCCGATCATGCGATTCGCAATTCTGGAAGACTCCCGCAGTCAGGCGCTGCTGCTCAAGGCCATGGTCGAGGAACTTGGCCATGAAGGCGAGATTTTTCCGACGGCAAAATCGTTTCGCGAAGGATTGGGCGTCGCCCATGATTTCGACCTGCTGCTGATGGACTGGATACTCCCCGACGGTTCCGGCGATGAACTGTTGACTTGGGTCAGGGATCGTTTCGGGTGGTCGTTGCCGATCATCTTTGTCACTGCCCGCGTTGCCGAAAGTGATGTTGCCGCCATGCTGCGACTGGGTGCGGACGACTATGTCTGCAAGCCGATCCGCTATCTGGAGCTCGGCGCCCGCATCGAAGCGCTTATCCGTCGGCGGGCCGTGGCGGAAGGACGTTCAACCGTCGGCAAGCTGGTTCAGGGCAACATCGTGCTTGACCCTGCGGCCCGCAGCGCAACGGTGGACGGTGCGCCGGTTGCCTTGACGGCCAAGGAGTTCGAGCTGGCGTTGCTGCTGATCCGCAACCTGGGAACCCTGTTCAACCGGCAGACCCTGCTTGACAAGATCTGGGCGGTGGAGGCCACTGTCGACACCCGCACGGTCGATACGCACATCAGCCGTGTTCGCCGGAAACTCAGCCTGGAGCCCTCGCACGGCTGGCTGTTGAGTACCATTTACGGCCATGGCTACCGGCTTGAGCTCGCGGTGGCCTGATTCTGTTGGTCAATCTGCCGGCTTGCCGTTGATCGCGGGAATCTATTTCATTTCCCCGTGTCGGATACAATCCGATCCCTTCTGAACCAATCCGAAACAACCCCGATGTCCGCCGTGCTGAATGAATCCCGGGTGCTGCCCACGCTGTTTTCCTATCGCAAGTACTGGGCCAAGCGCTTCGGTACGGCGCCGTTCCTGCCCATGTCGCGTGCCGAGATGGATGAACTGGGCTGGGATTCGTGCGACATCATCCTGGTCACCGGCGACGCCTATATCGATCATCCCAGCTTCGGCATGGCCCTGATCGGCCGTTTGCTGGAAATGCAGGGTTTCCGGGTCGGTATCATCAGCCAGCCGGACTGGCATTCGGCCACCGACTTCAAGAAGCTGGGCAAGCCGAACCTGTTCTTCGGGGTGACGGCCGGCAACATGGACTCGATGGTCAACCGCTATACCTCGGACCGCAGGATCCGTTCCGAGGATGCCTACACGCCGAACGCCGAAGCCGGCAAGCGCCCCGACCGTTCGGTCGTGGCTTACTCGCAGCGCTGTCGCGAAGCCTATCCCGATGCCAGTGTGGTGATCGGTTCGATCGAAGCCAGCCT
>JAUPVD010000310.1 GCA_030917225.1 Pseudomonadota bacterium | reverse complement strand
GGCATTCGGCCGCGCACGCACCGACGGTGTTGCCGAAGTCTCCGCTGGGAGAGGCGTTCGGCTACGCGCTGAGCAACTGGGTGGCGTTGAACACCTTCGTGGAGCACGGCATCCTGGAGGCCGACAACAACTGGGGCGAACGCGCCTTGAAGCCGGTGGTGATGGCCTGCTCATAGTGCCCGCTTTCGTTAAGTGCTTGAAAACATTGGAATCTGATTCCCGCCATCGATGCGACACGGGCGAGCTGTTCGCGCGGCAGCCTCGATGACGCGCTGATCGAGCAGATCGTCGGCGCGGATCTGGTACGGCGCTCTCGCGACGACCTGTTCGGCGGGCAGCAGCCCTGCCTTGATCAGGCGCCGGATGCAGTGATTCGTGACACCGAGCTTGGCTGCAGCCTCCGACATCGTCAACCATTCGCCATCCTGATGCGCGGAGCGGTAGGCACGAATGTCATTGACCATTCGCACCGAGGCAACGCGATGCGCGGTCCAGGTCTTGCCCTGACCCGTCGGAAGCGTCATGCGGTTGAGCGACGCGGCGATGTGCTCGCCCACTTGCCGGCCATGCTGCGCATGACGGCCAGCGCCTCTTCGGGCGTGCGGCAGCCATGCAATGGGAGGTGATGCTCAAGGTCCTTCACGAGGGTGCGCAGCAGCTGCTGGCGCGTTCGCATCGTGACATGCGGCGAATTCCACGCTGCGGCGAGATCGTCAGCTAGGCCGGCCAGATCCGGTGCAGGTGCCGAGGTCTGCGCCTGATCGCTTGCGGTAGCGGATCGGCGTCCAGTCGAAGCTGACCATCTTCTTGCCGTCTGAGGGCCGCGGGAAGTGCACGCCATCAGCTGCCAGCGACAGCAGCACCTGGCGAGCGCTGCCCAGCTTGCGAACGCGCTCGAAGATTAATCGGATCGCCTCCTGCAGCCGCGCGTCGGGATCGAACCCGAGGCCGACCTCTCGGTGCCAGACGTAGCCGACTGGCACGCTGATGCGCAGTTCGCCGCGATGGGCCTTGGCCCGCGCAGCGTCATACATGCGTGCCTTGAGAACGCCCAACTCGAATTCGCTGATGCTGCCCTTCATTCCCAGCAGCAGCCGCTCGTTGGGCCGACACGGGTCATACACGCCGTCCAGATCGATCACCCGGGCCTCGACCAAGCCACACAGCTCCAGCAGGTGGTGCCAGTCGCGTCCGTTGCGCGCCAGCCGTGATGCATCGAAGCAAAGAACCGCGCCGACTTCGCCGGCGCACAGCCATGCAACCAACCGATCGAAACCGGGGCGCGCCACCATGCCACTGGCAGAGCGCCCGAGGTCGTCGTCGATGACTTCGATCTGCGCGAACCCCCGGCGTCGCGCTTCCTCCACCAGGTCGTACTGGCGGCGCTGGCTCTCCAGATTGGTCTGGACTTGCGTCTGAGTGGATTGGCGCACGTAAACGACCGCCTTGCGCCGCAGAACGGCGGCCGGCAACAATTCAGAGTTCGCCATCGTCACCCCCTGCGTCCAGGCCGGCCGCTTGCAGCAGCAGGAGCGCCAGTGTGCGACCGCGCTGGTTCGCTCGATCGATCTCAGTTCCTGCAGCACGGCGGACTCGAACGACATGCTCAGTTGCTGCGGCGCTGGCGGACGTGACGGCACTGCGATCGACGGCTTGCGCGTCGTGCGGAGGGACTGGGTCATGGGATTGCTCGCCTGTGGGTTGAACACCGGCGAAGCTTCGTCGAAGTCCAAGCTCGGACAGCTGCAGGTGTAACTCCGCGAGCGCCTGTACCGACGCTCTCGGTGCGCCGAGTTCCATGGCCGTGCACGCGACGGCGTCGAGCATCCATGCCGGCACGACGATGACGATGCCGGGCGACGCCTCGACGTGAACCACGTCGCCGTTGGCTCGCTGCTCGCTGTACTGGCGCCTTACGCGACGCTCGTACAGCGGGTGCCAGCGATAGAAGACCTCAACTTCTTGCGCGACATGCGCAGAATGACCCGGTGATTAGGAAGACCTCAATCCGACGGACGACGCGAACCTGCGAGCCTACTATCAAGAGTGGAGCCGGCTGATGGGGCGAAGCGCGTCGGCACCGTTCGAAGCGCACGCACAAGAGGTGACGCTGTGAGCTACGAGAATCTTCTGGACGCGTTCGAGGTGCAGCAGTTCATCCAGCGCACGGCCGCGCTGTTGAACGCCGAGAAGCTTTCCGAATGGCTGGAGCAGTTCCATTCGGATGGCTTGTACGAGATCACCGCGTACAGCACTGAGCTTGGCAAGGAGCTGGCATGGTGGAAGCAGGAATTGCCGCTGCTGCAAAAAACCATCTCGGAGGTGCCGAGACACGTGCGTGATCCGGCCAAGCGTCTGCACGTGCTGGGGCCGCCGCTGGTGAGCGTGACGGGTGACGCGGCGCGAGGGCAAACGGCCTTCTCGGTATTTCGCACCCTGCCAACAGGGGAGACCAGCCTCTTCGTGGTGGGCCGCTACCTTGACGAGCTGGTGCGGGTCGGGAGCGGCTGGCGCTTCAGCGTCCATCGGGTGCAACTGGAGACACGCGTCCTCGATGCATTTACGCATCTGCCGCTGTAGATGGCGCAGCCAAGAGGTTGCTCACAACGCGAATGCTCCTGATGGGCGGCTTGCAATGTCGCGGAGTGTTGGCCAAACGGCGAGTTCGTACGTGACGAATGCCCAGGTATCGTCGCGGAGCGAAGCTTGAGCCACGCTGCCGACTGAACATTGAGCGAGGGCTAGATGCCTTCCGCGAGCGTTCGGCACGCGATAAGCCTCGAGATCGAATGCTGTCCAATGGTGAACACCTTTGAACGCTGGACATGCAACGAATGCACACCCCGCTGGTTCGGCAAGCCATTCAGGTGCTGAGGACACTCCAGATCATTTCCGGTCGCCCGGGGTTGCACTTTCCTGGCGAGAGGGGCGCATGAGCGGCGCCCAGGTCGCACTGTTCATCGCTTTCGTGGTGGTCGCGACCCTGGCGCAGGGGCTGACAGGCTTCGCGTTCGTGCTGGTACTGCTTGGGCTCGCCGGCCTGTTCCAGCTTGCGCCCGTGACCGACCTGGCGAACGTGGCAACCACGCTGGCCGTGCTGGGCGCGGCGGCAATGCTGCGCACCTCGCTGAGACACGTCGACCGTACTGCCTATCGCGAGGCGGTGGCTGGATCCGCGCCGGGGGTTCTCGCCGGTGTGCTGTTGCTACAGTGGCTGAGCGCAAACGTCATGACCGTATTGGGCGTGCTGCTCGGCGTGACCATCTTCGCGTGCGCGATCACCATGTTGCGGCCGGGAAACGTGCTGCCAGTACGGTCCAGCGGCATCTGGTTCGGCGGCTTCGGCCTGCTCTCGGGACTGCTGGGCGGCCTGTTTTCGGCCGGCGGCCCCCCGCTTGTGTACCACTTCTACCGACAGCCCATGGCAATGGAAGCCCTGCGGGCCACCTTGGTCGCCGCGCTGACCACGATGAGCGTGATGCGGATTGTCGTCGTCCTGGCAACGGGACAGTTCAGCCTGCTTGCGCTGAAGATGATCCTGCTCGCCGCCCCTGCGGTGCTGGGGACGTCCTGGCTGCTGCGACGCTATCCCCCCCGCTGGCGACGCGAGACGGTGCTCAGGATCGTCTGTGTGTTGCTTCTCGCCACCGGCGTCAGCATCGCCGCCTCAGCCCTGCTGGGACGTTGAGTCCGCACGCATGAGGAACCTGTGCATGCGCGACTGCGCGTGCATCGATGAGGCGGCACACTACCGCCGCGTGTCACGCGGGTCGATGATTGTCCTCCACGCTGAAGGCTTCTGCAGTGAGGAACGAGGAGGTGAGCTCGCTCAGTTCCGCCTCCAGCTCGCGTTCGCGTTGCTTGGGATCGGCCGCCGCACTGATTCGCGCTTGTACGCGTCCCCTTCACCGCGCAGCGAGCCCCACTCCGCCGGCGGCCACCCAAGTTTCAGCCCGATTCCGCCTGCTGAGAACATAGTGCGCAAACGGCGTCGCAGCCGCGAGCCAAGCACCGGCTGCGGCGGCATCGCAGTCCAGCGCCTGGGCGACCTCGTAAGCCTCCAGGCGCACCGGTTGCCGCAGGCGCGTGTCGCGGCTGGCGCCGGCGTGGAGCGCGCACAGCGCGAAGTCCGCCCCGGCAGGCAGGTGCAGCAGTTCCGCACGCGTGTCCAGCGGCAGCGCTTGCCACTCGAGCAGCGACAGCCGCAGTCCGCAGCCGTCCAGCTTGTGGCGCACAGCGAGCGGCAGCCACAGCAGGCGGCGAGCTTCGTCGGGTTCGAAGGAGAGGCAGGCGGTGGGCCCCACGTCGGGTCGCATACGGCCAGCATAGCGCCCGCCTGGAGTTCGAGAACGCAATATTCAGGTCGCATTGACCTGAATAATCGATCGTCCTCGGGCCGTGTCAGTCCGTCGTGCAGTGGCGCAGGAACCCTTCGGCTGCGGCGCCCAGCTTCTTC
>JAUPVD010000309.1 GCA_030917225.1 Pseudomonadota bacterium | reverse complement strand
GCCGGGGTGCCGCCCCATGTGCGTGAACTGGCCGACAAGGAACTGACGCTGATCGCCGAGCTGGGGTATGAGCCGTATTTCCTGACGGTGTACGACATCGTCGCCTGGGCACGCAGTCAACACATCTTGTGTCAGGGGCGCGGCTCGGCCGCTAACTCCGTAGTGTGTTATGCGCTGCATATCACCGAAGTCGATCCGTCGCGCATGGCAATGTTGTTCGAACGCTTCATGTCCAAGGAACGTAACGAACCGCCGGATATCGATGTCGATTTCGAGAACCAGCGGCGCGAGGAGGTGATGCAGTACATCTACCGTCGCTATGGCCGCGAGCGCGCGGCACTGACCGCCACGGTGATCAGCTACCGCAGGCGCAGCGCCATCCGCGATGTCGGCCGCGCGCTGGGCTACGACGAAGCGCAATTACACCGGCTGATAGGGACACTGGCCTGGTGGGATGCCGGCGCCGAGTTGCCGCAGCGGCTGGCAGAAGCCGGCTTCGATCCGGCCAGTCGCCAGACCGAATTGCTACTGATGCTGGTACAGGAAATACGCGGCTTTCCGCGCCATCTGTCGCAGCACGTCGGTGGTTTTGTCATCTCCAACGGCCCTTTGTCGCGCCTGGTGCCGATCGAGAACGCGGCGATGCCGGAGCGTACCGTGATCCAGTGGGACAAAGACGATCTGGATGCGGTCGGACTGCTGAAGATCGATGTACTGGCGCTGGGCATGCTGACCGCGATCCGCCGCACCCTCGATTCGCTGACACAACGTTACCAGCGGCCGTTCACGCTGCAGGACATTCCGGCCGAAGACCCGGCGGTGTATGGAATGTTACAACGCGCCGATACAGTGGGCGTGTTCCAGGTTGAATCACGGGCACAGATGAGCATGCTGCCAAGACTCAAGCCAGCCAACTATTACGATCTGACCATCGAAGTGGCGCTGGTACGTCCGGGGCCGATCCAGGGCGGCATGGTGCATCCCTACCTGAAACGCCGCTCCGGTGAGGAAGCTGTTACCTATCCCAGCGAAGCGGTTCGAAGCGTGCTGGAACGCACACTGGGAGTGCCGATCTTCCAGGAACAAGTGATGCAGCTGGCGATTGTCGCGGCCGGCTTCAGCGCGGGCGAAGCGGATCAGCTGCGCCGGTCGATGGCGGCATGGCGCCGTACCGGCAAGATGCAGTATTTCCGGGAGCGATTGCATAAGGGCATGACCGAGCGTGGCTACAGTGCAGAGTTTGCGGCGCAGATTTTTGCGCAAATCGAAGGCTTCTCCGAATACGGTTTCCCAGAATCCCATGCGGCTAGTTTCGCCTTGCTGGCCTACGCCTCGGCCTGGCTAAAATGTCATGAGCCGGCGGCGTTCTGCTGCGCGCTGATCAACAGCCTGCCAATGGGTTTCTATTCAGCATCGCAACTGATTCAGGACGTAAAACGCCACGACGTCAAGGTCTTGCCGGTCGACGCCCAAGTCAGCCAATGGCTGTGTACGCTCGAAGACATCGGCGCCGCACAACCGGCGATCCGGCTCGGTCTGGTGATGGTCAATGGCCTGGGCCAGGACGCCGCCGAACAAGTTGCAAGCTGTCGTCCGGCGGACGGCTACCAGTCGACCGAGGATTTGCAACTGCGTAGCCGGTTGTCGTCTAGGGATCTGGGTGCGCTGGCCAAGGCCAATGCGCTGCATTCGCTGGCTGGACAACGGAGACAGGCGTGGTGGCAGGTACGTGGCCTGGATGCCGGCGTCGGCCTCACTGCCGGCAAGATCGGTCTCGACGCTACCCCCGAACTTCCAGCGCTGACTGCCGGTGAAACGGTGGTGGCCGATTATGCTAGCCTCGGCCTGACGCTCGGCCCACACCCACTGTCGCTGCTACGCGCACGCCTGACAGAACGACGCCTGCTGACCTCCCACGATATCTACCAAATGCCCAATGGCCGCCCGGCCCGCTGCGCCGGCCTGGTGGTCACCCGCCAACGGCCCGACACCGCCAGTGGCGTGGTGTTTGTGACGCTGGAAGACGAAACCGGCAATACCAATGTGATTGTCTGGTCGAATCTGGTGGAGAAACAGCGGCGCGAATTGCTCGGCGCCCGGCTGCTGGGGGTGTTTGGCGTGGTGCAGCGCGAAGGTCAGGTGGTGCACCTGCTGGCCAAACGCCTGGTGGATCTGAGCCATTGGCTCGGTGAATTGGTGACGGAGAGCCGGGATTTTCGGTAGCAAAGGCGGAACGCCGAACGCGGCGACTTATCCGCCCTGGCAGTATTGCTGCAAGTGGCCGGCATCGGACACGAACGGGTTGCCGTTACCCTGGATCGCAATGATTCGCTGATCGCGCTGCGTTTCCCAAGCATCGACCGGATAGGTTTTGGCCCAGGCGCAGAACAATTGTTTATCCTGCTTGCTCAGGCGCAGCTGGTAGCGTTCACTCATGTACAGCGAAATACGCGCGGCTCGGCCACGCACTTCCTCGCGCGGTTGCGCCTTCTTGGCTTTGAAGTCGATGACGGTCTTACACTGGCCGTAGATCGGTTCTGGGTCGCGGCTCCAGGCGCTGTAGGGGAAGTTGCTGAGATCGCCGTTGACTTCACCAATCGCCGGCACCAGATTCACCAGATCACCTTCG
>JAUPVD010000308.1 GCA_030917225.1 Pseudomonadota bacterium | reverse complement strand
GGGCGTTCGCTACAAGGTCGGTACCGATTCGCGTACGGACAAGCCACATCCGGTCATGGTTCGCGCTGGTGAGGAAAAGACCGAGAAGAAGGGCAACAAGATCACGGTCTGGGGTACGCTGATCCGCTCGCACATCACGCCGGAAACCATCGAGGCTGATGTCGGCGACGAGATCACGGTGCACCTTACCAACCTTGAGCGCGCTCAGGACGAAACCCACGGCTTCACGGTGTCGACCTACAACGTGCATGCTTCGGTTGAGCCGGGCAAGACGGTTACCGTCAAGTTCAAGGCTGACAAGGAAGGCGTCTATCCGTACTACTGCACGGAATTCTGCTCGGCGCTGCACCTTGAAATGCAGGGTTACCTGCTGGTCAAGCCGAAGGGCTGGAAGCCGAGCAAGATGGCTGCCGCCGAGAAGGCGATCTACTCCGAAGACGACTACAAGAAGCAACTGAAGAAGGTTGCTGATACGCAGGCGGTCATCGATCAGGTCGTCGGCTACATCACCAGCGTCAACTTCAAGGATTTCCCGGATGTTGTCGCCATGGTTGAAGACGCCACCGATCAGCTGAACAAGATCAAGGAGTCCAAGGCCAAGGCTGATGAAGCGGCCAAGAAGAAGGACTGGAACCAGGCAACGTTGTGGACCGAGCAGATCTGGCAATACCAGGTCAAGGCTGCCGACCTCGGCCTGCGCGCCAAGACCTATCTTGAGCAGAATGGTGCCAAGAAGGTTGCCAAGTAAGCTGCAAAACAAGCTGACTTGATCTGACTCAAGGCAATACCACGGGGAGCGGCGTTAGTCTGCTCCCCGTTTTCATCTGGAATAAAGGAAAAACCATGAAAAAAGTAATGGCTTTTGTTGCACTCACCGCCCTCGTCTCTGCCCCCGTGCTTGCTGCCGATGGCGCCAAGCTCTTCGGTGAGAAAACCTGCAACGCCTGTCACGGCCCGGAAGGCAAGAAGCCGCTGATGCCGAATTATCCGAAGCTGGCCGGTCAGAACGCCGCCTACGCCGAGCAACAGATGAAGGACATCAAGAGCGGCGCCCGTAACAACGGCCAGACCGCCGCCATGAAGGGTGTCATGCATCTGGTGAATGACGCTGAAATCAAGGCGATTGCCGACTATCTGTCGAAGGTCAAGCCCTGATCGAATCAGGCGGGCATGGGGTGGGGTGAATTCCCGTTCCATGCCGTTGATTCACGTCAAATACTCATGTGCGTGCGCCTGCTAACGTAGCACCGCGTGACTAATTACCAATCGAGGGGTTGTCTGATGAAAAAGCTGATTATCGCCGCATCGCTGTCGATCTTCGCGCTGGGCGTGGTGCATGCCGCACCGCCGGCGCCGAAAAAAGAGGGCATCGAAGGCAAGGATTACAAGTGGAACGCCCAGGACGGCGAAAAGGTCGAAGCGCTGACCAAGAAGGGTGACAAGAAGCGCGGTGAAGAAGGTTACGAAACCTGCGGTGCCTGCCACCTGCCTTCCGGCGCCGGTCGTCCCGACGGTACTTTCCCGCAGCTCGCCGGCCAGCACACCACCGTGCTGATCAAGCAGATGGCCGACATCCGTGCCGGTCTGCGCGACAATCCGACGATGTACCCGTTTGCCGCCACGCTGACCGATGCTCAGGAACTGGCTGACGTTGCCGCCTACATCGAAAGCCTGTGCATTCCGGTCGAGCACGGCAAGTACGACTCCAAGCCGGGCGATGCGACCGCAACCTGGAAGGCGCCGACCGATACCGAAAAGCGTCTGGCTGACGGCAAGGCGATGTACGAGAAGGACTGCAAGACCTGCCACGGTGCCAACGGTGAGGGCGTCAAGGACAAGTTCTACCCGGTGATCGCTGGTCAGCACTACAAGTACCTGCTGCGCCAAATGACCGAGATTCGTGACGGTCACCGCCGCAACGCCAACCCGGACATGGTCAAGGTCATCAAGCCCTATACCAACGAGCAGTTGATCTCGATCTCGGCCTACCAGTCGAGCCTGTCGATGCCGGGTTCGATGTGTGCCGCCAAGCCTGCCAAGGGCGCTCCGGCCAAGAAGAAGTAACTGCTTCATATACGCAGCACCTGAAGCCCGCCATCAAAAATGGCGGGCTTTACTCCCCAAGCTGTATTAGAACTTAACCATATGCTGTAGGCGATTTCTGCAGCCCAAGAAGCCCGAGTGCAGGGCTCACGTCCAACGCAAACGAGGACAAGGCAATGACCGCAAGACCCAACAAACAAAACCTGATGGTTGCCGGGCTCAGTTTCTTTGCGCTGGCGATGATCATTGCTGCCTATTTCTCGCCGATCTGGTGGGTTTCGCTGACGGCGCCGAACTATCCCGTCGATGCGTTCCCGGACGGTATCCGCATCCATTTCCATTTCGATGGCGTTTATAACGGTTGTAAGGCCGCCGCCAAGGGCACGCGCATGGCCACTGAGATCATCGAAAAGGATCTCGGTCACGAGGATGAGCGCTTCAACCCGATTACCGATGCGAAGAAGGACGTCAACAAGGGGGCGATGGGCCTCGATTGCGTCCATGAGATGAACACCATCAACCACTACGTCGGCATGTTCCCGATCGCCACGGGGGCTCCGGTCGAAAAGCCTCTGGCCAAGTTTTTCTTCGGCTTCTTCACGGTGATGCTGCTGGCTTTTGCCATTCCCAAAAAGAAGCCTCGCCTGGCTGTTCTGGCTGCTGGCTTCACGGCCGTTGCCGCGTGGATGCTGGTCGACCAGTACGTCATGGGTAGCCTGGCCAAGCACGTGGCCGACTACATGCAAGAGGCGGGTACCTTCTTCAAGGAACCGGCCAGAATCCAGGTATGGGGCGATAACGTGCTGAATATTTCGCACATGGTCATTGCCGGACTGATCGCGGTGATGGTCGTCGTCGTCATCGGCGTTGCCAAGATGCGCCTGTTCACGCTGCTGCTGGCGCTGGTGCCGGCCGGTTTGCCGCTGTTCTTCGTCATCACGTACTCGGCCTGGCTGTGGTTCTTCGGCCATAACCTGCACCCGTGGGGGGCCTTCACCGTCAAGCCGTTCATGCCG
>JAUPVD010000307.1 GCA_030917225.1 Pseudomonadota bacterium | reverse complement strand
GATTCTGGACAACGCCATCATTGCCGACGGTGTGGCCGACATTTTTGCGCTGGCGGGGCTCGACAAGCCGAATATTGGTTTGCTGTCCGACGAGTTTCTGGAAGACGTGCGCCAGATGGAAAGCCGCAACCTGGCGGTGGAGCTTCTGGAGAAATTGCTACGCGACGAGATCAAAGCGCGGGCGCGCAACAACGTGGTCCAGGAGAAAAAATACGGCGACCGGCTGCTGGAGACGCTGCGCAAATACCACAACCGTGCCATCGAGACGGCGCAGGTCATTGAAGAATTGATCCAGATGGCCAAAGAGTTTCAGGCGGTATTGGAGCGCGAAGCTGCGCTGGGTCTGGAGCAGGACGAAATCGCCTTCTATGACGCATTGGCCAACAATGAAAGTGCGGTTCGTGAGTTGGGTGATGACATCCTGAAGAAAATCGCTATCGAGATCACAGAAAAACTTCGGGCCAGCACGACAGTGGATTGGCAGGTGCGCGAAAGCGTTCGGGCACGGCTGAGAATCCTGGTGCGGCGCTGCCTGCAGAAGTGGAAGTACCCACCTGACGAGCAAGCCGATGCGGTTGAGTTGGTACTCAAGCAGGCGGAGTCGCTGTCGAATGAGTGGTCAAGGTAAATCGGTTATAGATGGCAGGTCATAGAAGCCATGTGGGGCGACGGGCAGTCCGCAGTGCAAAAGATCGCGGACCGATTCCTGATATTTCACCAACGTTAGCTTTGACCGAGGAGCAGAAGTGCGAGCGGTCTTTCGCGAAAGACTGATCAGGGTGAATTTGAGACGGCCAGACTTGTAAGCGGGGTTGATGGCATGTCGCACTGCGACACCGTTACTCGGCATCAATCACGAAATCCGGATACTCCAAAATTGCTGCGCCGTTGCGGCTGCGCGCAGATTTCGTGATGTGCAATGCAACCCGGTCATACGATCGTTTGACTCCCTTTGGCGGTAGAATACCCGCCGAACCAAACCGGCAGGCTTTACATGAAAATTAGTTTCCTCGACTTCGAGCAACCGATCGCCGATCTCGAAGCCAAGATTGAAGAGCTGCGCTTCGTTCAGGACGATTCGGCAGTCGATATTTCCGAAGAGATCGGCCGTCTTTCCAAGAAAAGCACGCAGCTGACTAAGGATATCTACGCCAAGCTGTCGCCCTGGCAGATCTCGCAGGTGGCGCGCCATGCGCAGCGCCCCTATACGCTGGATTATCTGAGCCGCATCTTCACCGACTTCAACGAACTGCATGGCGACCGTTCCTTTTCCGATGACCACGCCATCGTCGGCGGCCTGGCGCGTTTCAATGGCCAGCCAGTGATGGTCATCGGCCACCAGAAGGGCCGTGACACCAAGGAAAAGATTTTCCGCAACTTCGGCATGCCGCGTCCGGAAGGCTATCGCAAGGCGCTGCGCCTGATGAAGCTGGCGGAGAAATTCGGTATTCCGGTGATGACCTTTGTCGATACGCCGGGCGCTTATCCGGGCATTGATGCGGAAGAGCGCGGCCAGTCAGAGGCCATCGGCCGCAACCTCTACGTGATGGCTGAACTCAAGGTGCCGGTCATCGTCACCATCATCGGCGAAGGTGGTTCGGGTGGTGCACTGGCCATTGCGGTTGGCGACATGGTGCAGATGCTGCAGTACTCGACCTATTCGGTCATTTCGCCGGAAGGTTGTGCCTCCATCCTGTGGAAGAGCGCCGAGCGCGCCGCCGATGCTGCCGAAACCATGGGCATTACCGCGCAGCGCCTGAAAACGCAGAGTCTGGTCGACAAGATCGTCAGCGAGCCTTGCGGCGGCGCCCACCGTGACCATACAGCCATGGCGCAGAGCCTGAAGAAGGCGCTGCAGGATGCCCTCAAGCAGCTTTCCAGCATGTCCACCGACGAACTGCTGGAAGCGCGCTTCGAGCGGCTCATGGCCTATGGCCGCTGCAAGGAACAAGCCGTCAACTGATCTTGCGGACCGGGTTGCGGCCTTCTTTTCGCCGCGACTCGCTCTGTATCCGCAGCGACGACGCGTCTGCGTCGGTCTTTCCGGCGGTCGCGACTCGGTGGCGCTGCTGCGTGCCCTGGTGGACGCGCGGGCCGCCGGTTTGCCAGTCGAGCTTTCTGCACTGCATGTCAATCACGGCCTCTCGCCTCAGGCCGATCGCTGGTCCCTTTTCTGCACCGATCTCTGCAATGCCCTGGGTGTTCCCTTTCGCTGCGAAGCCGTAGTGGTCTCAGGCATTGCGGCCGATGGCCTGGAGGATGCGGCCCGGCGCGCTCGCTACGCCGTTTTCGACACCTGCGCCGCCGACTGGCTGGCACTCGCTCATCACCGTGACGACCAGGCAGAAACGCTCCTGCTGAATCTGTTGCGCGGTGCCGGCGTTGATGGCCTTGCGGCCATGCCTGAGGAGAGGGCGCTGAATGCGGCCACATGCCTGGTACGCCCGTTTCTGGATGTTTCGCGAGAGGAAATCGAAGCGTGGGTGACTGCGCGCAAACTTCAGTGGGTTGAGGATGACAGCAACGCCGACACCCGATTGCGCCGCAATTTCCTGCGCACGGAAGTGCTGCCGCTGCTGGCCACCACTTTCCCCGACCCGGCTGCTGCGCTGGCGCGCGCTGCCTCCCACGCTGGCGAAACGGCAGCATTGGCTGATCAACTGGCGGTGGCGGATGCCGCTCCCGGCAGTGTCAAGGACGGCACCTTGCTTCTGTCGCCGTTCAATACCTTGCCGTTGCCCAGACGCACCAACCTGTTGCGCCATTTCTTGCGGCAGCACGCCTTGCGTATGCCCGATTCCCGCTATCTCGCAGAAATCGTTCGCCAGCTTGCCGACGTATCGCCGGCGTCGGCACCGGTCTTCGCTCTT
>JAUPVD010000021.1 GCA_030917225.1 Pseudomonadota bacterium | reverse complement strand
CTCACTCAGGCTTCGGAACGCTTTACAGCTCACCACACTCGGCTTGGTCATAGCCCCGATTCAACCCCCATTCAACCCGTGATTTGATTAACCAATGGACATCATTGTTAATTTTTACGGGCGAAAAAAAAGCTCCTGATCAGGAGCTTTCTATTGTGCTGCAATGCTTTACGGCTGGAGGCGCGAGCCGGAGTCGAACCGACCTACACGGATTTGCAATCCGGTGCATAACCGCTTTGCTATCGCGCCGCGCCTACCTCACGATAGGTACTGCCTTTGCTACAGAAAAGCACGGAATGCTTTTCAAAAAATCTTGGAGCGGGAGAAGAGTCTCGAACTCTCGACCTATACCTTGGCAAGGTATCGCTCTACCAACTGAGCTACTCCCGCTCGGGAGAGAGTCGGCATTATAAGGGCTGAAATCGGGGTGTCAAGCGTCAAGCCAAATTTTGCTCAGCGCTTGCGATCCTGGCGCACGATTTCCGGCCACGCCATGCGCATGTAGTAGCCCATTGACCACAGTGTCAGCACTGCAGCGATATAGATGAGCCAGGTGCCGGCGGCCAGCGCATCGATCCCGGCGACGGGCTGCATGTAAAGCAGCAACGGGATAGCCGCCATCTGCGCCATCGTCTTGACCTTTCCGACCATCGACACGGCAACGCTCTTGTGGGCGCCGATCTGCGCCATCCACTCACGCAACGCGGAGATGGTGATCTCGCGACCGATGATGATGCTGGCGATGATGGCATCGGTTCGACCGAGTTGCACCAGCATGATCAGCGCGGCGGCTACCATCAATTTGTCGGCCACCGGGTCGAGAAAGGCGCCAAAGGCAGAGGTCTGGTCCAGTTTGCGTGCCAGATAGCCGTCCAGCCAGTCAGTCGCTGCGGCGGCGCAGAACAGCATGGTCGCGAGAAAGTCCCTGCCGTGGCCGCTCAGCCAGCTTTCGGGAACGTAATAAACGGCGATCAGCAGCGGGATCGCAACAATGCGCAGCCAGGTGAGGAAGATGGGCAGGTTAAATGGCATCAGGGGGTATCAGTGTAGTGCGGCGTAAATTTTCTCGGCGAGTTCCTGGCTGATTCCCGGTGTGTTGGCCAACTGGTCAACTCCGGCCTCAGCTATCCCCTGCAAGCCACCAAATTGTGCGATCAGTGCTTTGCGACGCTTCGGGCCGACACCTTCGATTTCCTCCAGACGCGAGGTTCGGCGTGTTTTTCCGCGCTGCGCACGATGTCCGCTGATGGCAAAACGGTGGGCTTCGTCCCGGACTTCCTGAATCAGGTGCAGCCCGGGATTCTCTGGTGCCAATTGTAGCGGCTCGCGGCCGTCGGGGAAAACCAATGTTTCCAGCCCCGGCTTGCGCGCCTCGCCTTTGGCAACGCCGATCATGGCCAGATGACTGAGCCCCAGTTCTGCCAGTGCGCCGGCTGCCGCCCCAACCTGTCCTTTGCCGCCATCGATCAGGATCAGATCGGGCGCAACGCTTTCGCCGCTTGCCACCTTCTCGTAACGACGCTGGACAGCCTGGCGCATGGCAGCATAATCATCACCCGCCTGGATGTCGCGGATGTTGAAGCGGCGGTATTCTGATTTCTTCATCTCGTTGCCCTGATAGACCACGCAGGAAGCTACGGTTGCCTCGCCTTGCGTATGGCTGATATCGAAGCATTCGATACGTTCGACCGATTCCAGCCCGAGTGCTTCGGCCAGCGCCTGCTGCCGCTTGCCTTGCAGTGACATTGTCGTTTTCCGAGCAATGATCGCCAGTTGCGCGTTCTGGACAGCCATTTCGATCCATACCCGCTGCATGGCCTGGCGCGGCTCAACGATAGGCACGGGGCGCTCGGCGAGCGCCTGCAGCTCCTCGCCGACTTCCTCATCCTCAAGGGGCAGATTAATCAGGATGCGCTCCGGGATCGGGTGATCGAGGTAGTGCTGTCGGAGGAATGCCGCCAGTGCTTCGGCCGGAGGGCAACTCAGGCCACCTGCCGGAAAGTGTGGCCGGTCGCCGAGGTGCCGGCCGCCACGCACCATTGCCAGGTTGACGCAGACGGTACCGCCCTCCTCGACGGCCACGACCACATCAAGGTCTTCGCCACGGGCACTTTCGACATACTGCTTTTCCTGCACGTGGCGCAGCGACTGCATCTGGTCGCGGTAGATTGCGGCCTGTTCAAAAGCCAGATTGCTGGAGGCTGCGGCCATGGCCTCACCGAGCGCCCGCATCACTTCCTGTTGCCGTCCCTGCAGGAAGAGACGTGCGAGCCTGAGGTCTTCGGCATAGGCAGCCGGTTCGATCAGGCCGACGCAGGGCGCTGAACAGCGCTTGATCTGGTGCAGCAGACAGGGACGCGATCGGTTGGCATACACCGAATCCTCGCAGGTACGCAGCCGGAACATGCGCTGCAACAGATGCACGCTCTCGCGCACGGCCACCGCCGAAGGGTATGGCCCGAAATATTCGGCCCGACGGGCATCCAGACTGCCGCGATAGTAGGCAATTCGGGGGAACTCATCCTTGCTGACAAGGATGTAGGGGTAGGATTTGTCGTCGCGAAAGAGGATGTTGTAGCGCGGCGCCAGGCGCTTGATCAGGTTGTTTTCGAGCAGCAGCGCTTCTGCCTCGGAGCGCGTGACCGTTGTTTCGACTCGCGCAATCTGGCGAACCATCAGCGCAATGCGGGGGCTTGGGTGGCTCTCGCGAAAGTAGGAAGCGACGCGCTTCTTCAGCACCTTGGCCTTGCCCACGTAAAGCACGTTTCCAGCCGCATCGAGCATGCGATAGACCCCGGGCAGCTCAGGCAGGGAGGCTAGCAGCGTCTTGTGGTCGAAGGGCAAAGGCGCTTCAAGGGGGGCCGAATTTTCGACAGGATCAGGGGCTTGGGACATGAGCGTCGGGAGGTTCGAAAACCTCGCGATAAGGTACGATGACGGCCTTCGATGGTATCACGCACTTCGTCACCACTTTCCGCTCACTCCGATGCCTTCATCTTTGCCGAACCGCCCGCAGCATTGGGACATCTTCTGCACCGTCGTCGACAATTTCGGTGACATCGGTGTGTGTTGGCGCCTGGCACGACAATTAGCGTTTGAGCACGGCTTTTCTGTCCGCCTGTGGGTCGATGATCTTGGCGCCTTCGCCCGGCTCTGCCCCGACCTCGATCCTGCACTCGGCCGCCAGATATGCGGCGACGTCGATATCCGTCTTTGGCCAACGCCATTTCCGGAAATGGATGACGTGGCCGATGTGGTTGTTGAAGCGTTTGCCTGCCAGTTGCCGGAATCCTACGTTGCTGCGATGGCCCGACGGCAAGCCGCACCATGCTGGATCAACCTGGAATATCTTTCTGCGGAAGCCTGGGTTGCCGATTGCCACGGCTTGCCTTCCCCTCACCCACAACTGCCGCTTACGAAGCACTTCTTCATTCCGGGCTTTGATGAGCAGAGCGCGGGTTTGCTGAGGGAACATGACCTGCTCGCTCACCATGCGGATTTCGATGCCGCTGCATGGTGGCAGGCGCAGGGGGCGGCGCCACAGCCCGAACAGCTTGGCGTTTCATTGTTCGCCTACGAGAATGCATCGGTTCATGCATTGCTTGATGCCTGGTCAGCGGGGGAGCGCCCTGTACGCTGCCTGGTGACCGATTCTCGCGTGCTGGCGTCGGTCGCCGACGCCCTGCAGCATCCGCTGACCCCGGGCGATAACGTCAAACGGGGAATGCTCGAATTGCGCGTGCTGCCATTCATGCCCCAGCAAGCCTACGACGATCTGCTTGCGGCCTGCGACATCAACTTCGTCCGCGGCGAGGATTCGCTGGTCCGGGCCATCTGGGCAGGCAAGCCCTTCGTCTGGCACATCTACCCCCAATCGGATGCGGCTCATCTGGTGAAACTTGACGCCTTTCTCGACCGCTTCTGCAACGGCCTTTCGGCGGCGGCCGACTCGGCGCTCCGATGTTTCTGGCATAGCTGGAATGCCGAAACAACCAGTGCTGGCGACTGGCGGCAGTTCGCTCTCCACTTGCCGGAAATTGCCGGGCATACGCTGCGCTGGCGAGCGCAACTCGCGCAACTCACTGATCTTGCAGCAACACTGGCGGATTTTTGCCGAAATCGGCTATAATATCGGGCTTCCATTTCCACCAATATCCACAGGACAACCGATGAAAACCGCCCAGGAACTCCGCTCCGGCAACGTATTCATGGTCGGCAATGACCCGATGGTCGTGCTCAAGGCCGAATACAACAAATCCGGCCGCAACGCCGCCGTCGTCAAGATGAAGATGAAGAACCTGCTGACCGGCGCTGGCGCGGAAACCGTTTACCGCGCTGACGACAAGTTCGATGTCGTCCAGCTCGATCGCAAGGAAGTGTCCTACTCGTACTTCGGTGACCCGATGTACGTCTTCATGGACGCGGAATACAACCAGTTCGAGATCGAAGCCGAGTCGATGACCGACGCGCTCAAGTACCTCGAAGACGGCATGCCCTGCGAAGTGGTGTTCTACGACGGCAAGGCCATCTCGGTCGACGTGCCGACCTCCGTCGTGCGCGAAGTCATCTACACCGAGCCAGCCGTCAAGGGCGACACCTCGGGCAAGGTCATGAAGCCAGCCAAGATCAGCACCGGCTTCGAACTGCCGGTCCCGGCTTTCGTTGAAATCGGCGACAAGATCGAGATCGACACCCGCACCGACGAATACCGTAGCCGCACCAAGTAAGCACGGCGCTTGCCGCTACAATGAAAGGGCGATCGGTTTAATCCGGTCGCCCTTTTTGCTTGACGGAGGATCCATGGACCCCAGCGTTGTCGCCGCGATGGCCAAATGGCCGAACGTACCGGACTGCCACGGCTGGCTGAGCCTGGACCGGCGCGGCCAGTGGCGCCTGCAGGGAAAGCCGGTAGCGCACGCCGGCTTGGCCGATTTCATCGGGCGCAACTACGAACGGCACGATTCAGGGGCCTGGTTCATGCAGAACGGGCCGCAACGGGTATGGGTAGCACTGGACGCTACGCCGTGGGTATTTCACCTGGGAAACGGAGAAACGCTGCTGACCCATACCGGCCTGGCTGTTGAGGATGCCCAGGCTGCATGGCTGGTCGACGGAGAGTCGCTCTGCCTGAGCACGGAATTCGGACCGGGAATGGTCGATGACCGTGATTTGCCGGCCATGCTTGAAAGGATTCAGACGGCGGCAGGCGGTCCGGTCGGAGAAGATCTGGGATCAGACAATCTGTTCGTACTGGTTTGGTCAGGCAAAAAACTGCCGCTCCAGCGCTGCACAACCGAACAACTGAGGGAAATCGGCAGCTTCAGGCCAATGCCGTAAGTTCCTTGGCTGCAGCAAGTCCGGCCTGGTACAACGGGTCTTGCTGCAGGGTTTCAGTCGACGGGGCTTGCACCTTGGGCAGCAGGCGCTCGACCCGCGCTGAGCGCATCGGATCGAGCGGTTCCTGCCAGCGCTGGAGAAGATCTCCAACTGCATCAGGGCTGTTGCAGACCAGCAGCATGTCGCAACCGGCGCGATAAGCGGCAGTAGCACGAGCCAGAACATCCCCTGCCACGCTGGCACCTTCCATCGACAAATCATCACTGAAAACGACACCATCGAATTTAATGTCGTTTCTTAGAATATCTATCCAATAGTTTGAAAATCCAGCAGATTTTTCATCAATTTTTGGATAGCTGATGTGCGCAGGCATGATTGCATCGAGTTGCAGTCTGCGGTACGGCAGCATGTCGGTCGCAAGCTGCTCCAGGCCTCGCTCATCGACCGGGATAGCCACGTGTGAATCCGCCTCAACCCAGCCGTGTCCGGGAAAGTGCTTGCCACAGGCGATCATGCCCGCCTGTCGCAGCCCCGTAATCAACTCACCGGCGAGCACGGTGACGACTTCCGGATCACTGTGAAAGGCGCGCGTACCGACGACCGAGCTTCGCCCCCAATCAAGGTCGAGCACCGGCGTGAAGGAGAGATCGACGCCGTACAGGCGAAGCTCCGAGGCCAGAACGTAGCCGATGGCGCGGGCCATTTCCCGCGCCTTGGCGGGATCGGTATCCCACACCTCGCCGAGCGAACGCATCGCCGGCAAGCGCGTGAAACCTTCGCGGCAGCGCTGCACCCTGCCCCCTTCGTGATCGATACCGATCGGCAGTGTCGGCGTGCGCAGCGCGTGGATTTCTGCGCACAGGCCTGCCAGTTGTTCCGGGCACTGGTAATTGCGGGCAAACAGGATGATTCCACCGACCGCCGGGTGCGTCAGGCGCTCGCGGTCGAGCTCGGTCAATTCGGTGCCGGCGATGTCGATCATCAACGGACCCAGTGGAAGTTGCTTTGGCGACGGCTTCATGCCTGCTCCAGGATGACGAAGGCGACGGCATAGTCATGCTCGTCGGAAATCGAAAGGTGGGCCGTGAGCGCCTTTGTCCTCAACAAGGCTTCAAGCTCGCCGGAAAAGCGGAATACCGGCTTGCCAAGCTCGTCATGCACGACAGCAATGGCCGGCAGCGTTGCCGGCGCGCGCACGCCCGTACCAAGGGCCTTGCCGAAGGCTTCCTTGGCGGCGAAGCGCTTGGCGAGGAAGCGACCCTTGTCGGCAGCTGCTTCAAAATCGGTCATCTCGTCAGGGGCAAGCAGTTTGTCGGCAGCAGCCGTGCCATGCCGCTCATGCATGTTTGTCAGCCGCGCCACAGCGGCGATATCGGTGCCGATTCCGTAAATCATGCGTAGGTCATGCGCTCCGATACGCCGCTTCACGCATCAGCGCTTTCATTTCGCGGACAGCTTCGCGCAATCCAACGAAAACCGAACGACTGATGATGGCATGGCCGATGTGCAACTCGCGGACGCCCGGCAGGCAGGCAATGGGCTGGACGTTGTAATAATTCAAAGCGTGGCCGGCGTTAAAGCGCATGCCAAGGTCAAGAATGGCTTGACCGGCGACACGCACCTTGTCGAGTTCGGCAAGGACTGCGGGCGCCTCGGCATCGCGACCGTCGGCGTAAAAAGCGTGGGCATAGGGGCCGGTGTGAATTTCGCAAACCTTTGCACCGATGCGTGCCGCAGCCTCGATCTGCGGCAACTCCGCATCGATAAAGACGCTGGTAACAATACCGGCGTCGGCCAGGCGAGCGATGGCGGTTTTCAGCTTTGCCTCCTGACCCGTGCAGTCCAGACCGCCTTCGGTCGTCACCTCGTGCCGCCCTTCCGGCACCAGCATGGCCATTTCCGGCTTGAGGCGACAGGCAATGCCGACCATCTCGTCAGTGGCGGCCATTTCGAGGTTCAGCTTGATCTGTGTCAGTTCGCGCAGCTTGAGGACATCCGCATCCTGAATGTGACGCCGGTCTTCGCGCAAATGTACGGTAATACCGTCGGCCCCGCCAAGATGGGCCTCAACAGCAGCCCAGCAGGGATCAGGTTCGTAGGTTCGTCGCGCCTGACGAATCGTTGCCACATGGTCGATATTGACGCCAAGCTCGATCATCGCGCTCATAACTCTTGCAACTCCATGAAAATCTTGCGTGTTTCCAACGGCTGACCGCCCAGATAATGACTCATCAGCGCGCGCATCAATTGTTTGGACTCGGCCAACGAGCGTGGGTCGGAAAAATCTTCTTGCTCCATGTCCAGCAGCGTCTTGCCACATATGGAAAGAGGCGACTGGCCCGGTTGCGCAATGCGTATGGCACCACGTTCGATTTCGTGAGCATAGTTTCCCTGCGCATCAATC
>JAUPVD010000306.1 GCA_030917225.1 Pseudomonadota bacterium | reverse complement strand
GGCGAGGATCTGCAGAGTCTGAATGTGAAAGGCCTGTACCCAGCCGGGGAGGGGGCGGGCTACGCCGGCGGGATTCTGTCGGCCGGTGTGGATGGCATCAAGGTGGCGGAGGCCGTGGCGCAGTCGATGACCATCGCCCGGTAGCGATTCTGAGCGCTTACAGCCCGTAGTTTTTCGCGTCCTTCGGCGTCACGCATTGATAATGGGTTGTGCACCGCTCCAACGTGCAGGCTCGCTCGGCCTGAACCGCAAGCATTTTCTCCCGGCCGCACAATTGGTCTGCCTTGCTGCGCGCTTTGGCCGCACCGTCGTCAGTAAAAGGATATTCGATCGTGTAGTAGTTCGAATCCAGCCAACGTTCGCCCGATTCGTGCTTCGAGACCACGACGCCCTCCTGTATCGCAGCGCAGCCGGCGAGCGTCAGTGCAGTCGCTAGGGTGGTACAAGTCCTCAGAACGGTGTTCATTTGTCGCCTCTGTTGAATATATTGTGATTGCCGTGTCAGCCGCGCGTACCGTTCCTGATTTTCCGCCCTTGCTCGACCAGTTTCCAGATCAGCGGCGTCAGGATCAGTTGCATGGCCAGCGGCATCTTGCCGCCGGGGATGACGATGGTGTTGGCGCGCGACATGAACGAGCCGTCGATCATGTTTAGCAGATAGGGGAAGTCGACGCCGCGCGGGTTGGCGAAGCGGATGACAACGAAGCTTTCGTCCTGGCTCGGCACGTCACGGGCGGTAAACGGGTTCGAGGTGTCGACTACCGGTACGCGCTGGAAGTTGATGTGGGTGCGCGAGAACTGCGGTGTCATGTAATGCACATAGTCGTGCATGCGGCGCAGGATGGTCGTGGTCACCGCCTCGCGCGAGTAGCCGCGCAGGTTCATGTCGCGGTGCAGCTTCTGGATCCACTCCAGGTTGATGATCGGCACTACGCCGATGAGCAGGTCGGGGTGCTTTGCGACATCCGCTGTGTCGGTTTGCACGGCGCCGTGCAGACCCTCGTAGAGCAGCAGGTCGGTATCTTCCGGCACTTCCTGGAAGGCCGAGAACCCTCCGATTTCGCCACCGAACCTGGCGGCTTCGACTTCATTGTGGATGTAGTGGCAGAAGCGGCCACCGCCGCTTTCGGCGTAGTCCTTGAACAGGGTTTCGAGCCCTTCGAAGTCGTTGCCTTCCGGGCCGAAATGCGAGGGTGCGGGCTTCCCGTCACGCTCGGCGGCGGCCGTCTGCCGCTCCATCTCGGCGCGGGTGTAGCGGTGGAAGCTGTCACCCTCGACGAAGACGGCGCTGACGTTTTCGCGCCAGAAGATCTGCTCGAAAGTCTGCGAGACGGTCGTCGTGCCGGCCCCGGACGAGCCGGTCACGGCAATGATCGGGTGACGGGCGGACATCAGTCGGCGTGGTAGCCGGTGACGCGCTCGACTTCATTCTTCGAGCCGAGGATTACCGGTACGCGCATGTGCAGCCCGCTCGGCTGCACGTCGAGGATGCGCTGGCGGCCGGTGGTGGCGGCGCCGCCAGCCTGCTCGATGATGAAGCTCATCGGGTTGGCTTCGTACATCAGGCGCAGCTTGCCGCCCTGCGCCCTGATCTTGGCATCCATCGGGTACATGAAGATGCCGCCGCGGGTCATGATGCGGTGCACGTCGGCGACCATCGAAGCCACCCAGCGCATGTTGAAGTCCTTGCCGAGCGGACCATCCTTGCCGGCCAGCATTTCCTCTACATAGCGGCGCACCGGCGCTTCCCAATGGCGCATGTTCGACATGTTGATGGCGAATTCCCTGGTGTCGGCCGGAATCTGCATGTTCTCCTGCGTCAGCACGAAGGAGCCCTGCTCGCGGTCGAGCGTGAAGCAGGCGACACCATCGCCGACGGTCAGCACCAGCAGCGTGGTCGGGCCGTAGACGGCATAGCCAGCGGCCAGTTGCTGCGTGCCCGGCTGCAGGAAGGCCTCGGGCTGGGTCGGGTCAGCACCTTCGGGGCAGCGCAGCACCGAGAAGATGGTGCCGACCGAGACGTTGATGTCGATGTTCGACGAGCCGTCGAGCGGATCGAAGAGCAGCAGGTATTCGCCCTGCGGGTAGCGGTTGGGGATGGCATGCGGCAGTTCCATTTCTTCGGAAGCCATGCCGGCCAGGTGGCCGCCCCATTCGTTGGCTTCGAGGAAGATGTCGTTGGAGAGCACGTCGAGCTTCTTCTGTGCCTCGCCCTGCACGTTGTCGCTGCCGGCCTCGCCAAGCACCCCCCCACCTTCGCCGAGGCCGCCCTTGCCGATGGCGACGGCGATGGCCTTGCAGGCGCGAGCGACGACTTCAATCAGCAGGCGCAGGTCGGCGTTGATCTTGCCCTTCTCGCGTTGTTCCTCGATCAGATAGCGGCTGAGGGTGATGCGGCGCATGGGTTCTCCTGTGGCGCGATGCCGGTTCTCTGACCGGCGAAACCGCCATTCTACCTAGGGTCTATTCACAATCTACCGTTTGTACGTGAACAGACCCTAATGCAGGCGCCGAACCTGTTCTTCCCGGGTGCGCCGGAGAAAGGCCAGGGCAGCTTCAGCGGCCAGCGGTCGGCTGAAGAAGTAGCCCTGCACCTCGTCGCAGCCATTGCGCTGCAGCAGTTGCAGCTGTGCCTGCGTCTCGACGCCCTCGGCAACCACCTTCAGGCCAAGGCTGTGCGCCAGCGCGATCGTCGAGATGGCGATGGCCGCATCGTCCGGATCGCGCTCGATGTCGCGTACGAAGGAACGGTCGATCTTGAGGTGATCGATCGGGAACAGTTTGAGATAGGCCAGCGAGGAATAGCCGGTACCAAAGTCGTCGATGGCCAGCGTTACCCCCATGCGCTTGAGCGCCTGCAGGATCTTGATCGCCTCCTCCGGATTGTCCATCACTGCGCTTTCGGTGATTTCCAGTTCCAGCAATTGCGGTGGAATACCAGAAGCCGCCAGGGCTTCGGCAACGGTCTGCACCAGCTCCTCGTTGCGCAACTGCCTGGCCGACAGGTTGACAGCTAGGCGCAGCGGCTGCAGGCCCTGATCCAGCCAGAGGCGCAGTTGCCGGCAGGCTTCGTTGAGCACCCAGGCGCCGATCGGTACGATCAGGCCGGTTTCTTCGGCAATGGTGATGAAACTGTCCGGCGGCATCAGGCCTTCGTCCGGCAGCTTCCAGCGCAGCAGTGCCTCGACGCCGGTGGGGCGCATGCCATCGGCAGAAAACTGGGGCTGGTAGTGCAGCGCCAGCTCGTTGCGCGGCAGCGCGTGGCGCAAGCGCGCCTCGATCGACATGCGCTCGCTGGCGATCCGGTTCATCTCCTCGGCAAAGAACTGGTAGTTGTTCCGACCCAAGGCCTTGGCGTGGTACATCGCGGTATCGGCGTTCTTCATGATCGCATCGACGCTTAGACCGTCGCTCGGGTAGATGCTGATGCCGATGGACGGGCTGGTGTGCAGCTCGTTGGCGTCGATTCGGATGGGGTTGAGCAGAGACGAAATGATCTTCAGTGCCACATGGGAGGCTGCGTCGGCACTTTCCATGTCCGGCAGCACGATAATGAATTCGTCGCCGCCGAGCCGCGCGACCATGTCGGATTCGCGCACCGCCGCGCTGAATCGCCGCGCCACTTCAATCAGCAGCAGGTCGCCGACATGATGGCCCAGCGTGTCGTTGATCACCTTGAATCGGTCGAGGTCAATGAACAGCACGCCGACATGCCAGTTGTGCCTTCGCGCGTCGATCAGCGCCTGTTCCAGCCGGATCTCCAGCGAGAAGCGGTTGGGCAGCTCGGTCAGCGCATCGTGGTGAGCCAGGAAATGAATGCGTTCCTCGGCACGCTTGCGCTCAGTGATGTCGGCAAACATCGCGACGTAATGTGTGAGATCGCCGCTGACGTCGTCGATGACGGCGTTGATCGTCATCCATTTCGGGTAGAGGTCACCGCTCTTCTTGCGGTCCCATATTTCACCGGACCAATGCCCGGTGCGCTGCAGCGCCTGCCACATGCCCCGATAGAAATCGCTGTCGTGCCGACCGGAGGCGAGTATGCGCGGATCCTGTCCGATGACTTCGCCCGGCGCGAAGCCGGTAATCTGCGTGAAGGCGTCGTTGATCGAGACGATCCGGTTCTTGTGGTCGGTGATCATGATCGCTTCCGGGCTGTTGTCGAAAACCTTTTCGGCCAGCAGCAAGCGTTCTTCGGCGCGTTTCCTCGCGGTGATGTCGGTGTAGATGGTGACGAAGCCGCCCCCGGGCAGCGGCGTACCGAGAATCTCCAGTACCACCCCGTTCGGCCGTGTTCGCTCGAAAACATGCGCCGTCGGGGTGCGTGCGCGGTTGACGATAGCCGCAGCGATCAGCGCAGGATCGCCGGGGCCGTATTCGCCCCGTTGTGCGTTGAATTCGGCGATGTCGAGCAGGGTCAGTGGCTGGCGGGAAAGCAGTTCATTCGGGAAGTCGAGCAGGCGGCCGAACTCCCGGTTGAAGGCAATGAAATTCAGGTTGCCGTCGAGCAGCGATACCGCGCCTGGAATGTTCTCGATGATTGTCTGCAGCAGCGCATTCTGCCGGCGCAGTTCATCCGCGCTGCGCTTCTGTTGCGTGATGTCTTGCACTGTTCCGGTGGCACGGAAAGGGTGGCCGTCGGCGTCGCGAAGAATCTGCCCTACGTTCTGATAGTGGCGCTCCGCTTCACCGGGCAGGAGTATGCGGTAGTCCACCGAATAGGGTTCACCGGTTCTGGCGGAATCAAGCAGAATCTGGCGGAAACCTGCCCTGTCGTCCGGATGGACACGTTCGAAAAACAACTCGACGGTCGGCGATGGATGTTCCTCGCGGCTACGGCCAAAGAGGCGGTAGGCCTCCTCGGACCACCAGAGATCGCCAGTCGCCAGTTCTCTTTCCCAACTACCGATCCTGGCGATACGTTGCGCTTCGGTCAGCCGATCCTTGCTTTTCTGCAATTCGCTGCGTGCATTCAGGTCGCGCTCGCGCTGACGTGCCACCAGTTCGCGCTGTGCCTGCCACAGGTGGAGGGTAATGCCGCTCGCCACCATGACCAGGAAAACACTGACAAAGATCATCAGGCCAATGCGTTCGTGCAGCGGCTTCAGCACCTCTCGCTCATCGATCTTGGCTACCAGGCCCCAGGCG
>JAUPVD010000305.1 GCA_030917225.1 Pseudomonadota bacterium | reverse complement strand
CGCATGAAGTTTTCGGCGCCCCGTTCGGCATGAAGCTCGCCCCGATCAATTTCATCTTCCGCGTCGTCGAGGACATCGCCAAGCCGATTTCGCTGGCCCTGCGACTCTTCGGCAACATGTACGCCGGTGAAATGGTGTTCATCCTGATTGCGCTGCTGGGCTTGTACCAGTTGCCGCTGGCCCTGCCATGGGCACTGTTCCACATCCTGATCATTACGCTGCAGGCGTTCGTGTTCATGATGCTGACCATCGTCTATATGTCGATGGCCTCCGAGTCGCACTAAGCGTTTGTAGCAACCAGTTTCCAAACCGTTCTATTTTTTAACCAACTTTTACTTTCTCACTTAGGAGTCAACATGGAACTCGCAACCGTTCTCTCCAACACCGCCATCGCCGTTGCAATCCTGATCGGCTGCGGCGCTCTTGGTACCGCTATCGGCTTCGGCATCCTCGGCGGCCGTTTCCTGGAAGGCGCTGCTCGCCAGCCGGAAATGATCCCGACGCTGCAGGTCAAGATGTTCATCGTCGCCGGTCTGCTCGACGCCGTGACCATGATCGGTGTTGGTATCGCCCTGTTCATGCTCTTCGCCAATCCGTTCCTGGCCCTGGTCAAGCACTAATCCAACTGGCTGCTTATTGAAAGGAGTCAGGCGTGAATATCAACGCTACTCTGATAGGTCAGGCGATTTGGTTTGGTCTCTTCATCTGGATCACGATGAAGTTCGTATGGCCGCCGCTGCAAAAGGCGATGGCCGACCGCCAAAAGTTGATCGCTGATGGCCTGTCTGCCGCCGAACGCGGCAAGCAGGAACAGGAGATCGCTGCCAAGCGTTCTGCTGAAGCTCTGCGCGAAGCCAAGGAAAAGGCCTCGGAAGTGATCGCTGCCGCCGACAAGCGTGCGCAGCAGATCGTTGAAGAAGCCAAGGGTCAGGCCAAGGTTGAGGCGGACAAGGTGGTCGCCGGCGCCAAGGCCGAGATCGAGCAGGAAGTCGAACGTGCCAAGCAGCAACTGCGTGAGCGGGTTGCCGAGTTGGCCATTGCCGGTGCCGAGAAAATCCTGAAGAAGGAAGTCAACGCTGCCGCGCATTCCGACATGCTCGCTTCTCTCAAGCAAGGTCTGTAAAGCAAATGGCTGAAACCGTCACCATTGCCCGGCCGTACGCAGAAGCGGTGTTCCAGCTGGCGCGCGAACAAGGCGCCCTGGCACAGTGGTCCGACCGTCTCGAGTCGCTGGCGAATGTCGCCGGCAATACCGAGGTGGCCGCTGTCATCGACGATCCGAATGTTCGCCAGGAACAGCTCGTCGAGCTGTTCAGTGCGGCATGCGGCAAGGCTGATGACGGTCTGACCAACCTGCTGATGCTGTTGGCCAAGAACGACCGGCTGACCTGTCTGCCCGAGATTGCCGGCCTCTACGAGACCTACAAGCGTGCCGAAGAGGGTACGCGGGATGGCGAAATTCTTTCCGCTTTCCCGCTGTCGGATGCTCAGGTTCGCGACGTTACCCCCGAGCTGGAGAAGCACTTCAAGTGCAAGCTCAATCTGTCGGTCAAGGTTGATGAAACCTTGATTGGCGGTGTTGTGGTGACCGTTGGCGACCAGACGCTCGACGCCTCCGTGCGCGGCAAGCTCGCAGCCATGGCCGTTGCGCTGAAAAACTAGGAGATTTCCATGCAGTTGAATCCATCCGAAATTAGCGAACTGATCAAGAGCAAGATCCAGAATCTGCAGGCGACCAGTGAAGTTCGCACCCAGGGCACGGTTGTTTCCGTGACCGACGGTATCTGTCGTGTCCATGGCCTTCAAGACGTCATGCAAGGCGAGATGCTGGAATTCCCGAACAACACGTTCGGCATGGCGCTGAACCTCGAGCGCGACTCCGTCGGCGCCGTGGTTCTGGGCGAATACGAGCACATCGTTGAAGGCGATACCGTCAAGTGCACGGGCCGCATTCTCGAAGTGCCGGTCGGTCCCGAGCTGCTTGGCCGCGTGGTCAACTCCCTCGGTCAGCCGATCGATGGCAAGGGCCCGATCAACGCCAAGCAGACCGACAAGATCGAAAAGGTTGCGCCGGGCGTTATCTGGCGTAAGTCGGTTTCGCAGCCGGTACAAACCGGTCTGAAGTGCGTCGACTCGATGGTTCCGGTTGGTCGTGGCCAGCGCGAGCTGATCATCGGCGACCGCCAGACGGGCAAGACCGCTGTTGCCATCGACACCATCATTAACCAGAAGGGTAAAGACCTCTTCTGTATCTACGTGGCTATCGGTCAGAAGGCTTCGACCGTTGCCAACGTCGTGCGCAAGCTCGAAGAGCATGGTGCGATGGAATACACGATCATCGTTGCTGCGACCGCCTCCGAATCCGCTGCGCTGCAATTCATCGCACCGTACGCCGGCTGCACGATGGGCGAGTACTTCCGCGACCGCGGTCAAGATGCCCTGATCATTTATGACGATCTGACCAAGCAGGCCTGGGCCTACCGTCAAGTGTCGCTGCTGCTGCGCCGCCCGCCGGGTCGCGAAGCCTATCCGGGCGATGTGTTCTATCTGCACTCCCGTCTGCTCGAGCGTGCCGCTCGCGTGTCGGAAGCGTGGGTCGAGAAGTGCACCAACGGTGAAATCAAGGGCAAGAGCGGTTCGCTCACGGCACTGCCGGTGATTGAAACCCAGGCCGGCGACGTTTCCGCATTCGTTCCGACCAACGTGATCTCGATTACCGACGGCCAGATCTTCCTTGAATCCGACCTTTTCAACGCAGGTATCCGTCCGGCTATCAACGCCGGTATCTCGGTGTCCCGCGTCGGCGGTGCTGCTCAGACCAAGATCATCAAGAAGCTCGGCGGCGGTGTCCGTCTGGCACTGGCCCAGTATCGCGAACTGGCTGCCTTCGCGCAGTTTGCTTCCGACCTCGACGAAGCCACTCGCAAGCAGCTGGAACGCGGCAAGCTGGTGACCGAGCTGATGAAGCAGCTGCAGTATTCGCCGATGAGCGTTTCCGACATGGCTGTTACCCTGTTCGCAGCTGACAAGGGCTACTTCGACGATGTCGAAGTGAAGCGTGCCCTGGAGTGCGAAAAGGCAATGATCGGTTATCTGAAGGCAAATTGTGCTGACCTCATGAACAAGATGGAGTCGACCAAGGAGCTGGACGCTGAGTCCGAGAAGCAGCTCGTCGCCGGTATCGTTGCTTTCAAGAGCAGCTGGGCTTAACCAGCTAGGAGAATGCCATGCCTAGCGGCAAGGAAATTCGCAACAAGATCAAAAGCGTAGAAAACACGCGCAAGATCACCAAGGCCATGGAGATGGTGGCTGCATCCAAAATGCGCAAAGCGCAGGACCGGATGCGGGCTGCCCGCCCCTATGGCGAAAAGATCCGGCGCGTGGCTGCCAATCTCTCGCACGCGATTGCCGAGTACAAGCACCCCTTCCTCACCAAGCGCGAGCAGGTGAAGAAGGTAGGTGTGATTCTCGTCACTTCCGACAAGGGTTTGTGCGGTGGCCTCAACGCTAACGTGCTTCGCCTCGCCGTGTCGCGGATGAAGGAGTGGGATAGCCAGGGTGTTGCCGTGCAAGTGACGGCCATCGGCAACAAGGGCTTCAGCTTCATGCAGCGCGCCCGTGCGCAGATCGTTTCGCATGCGACCGGAATGGGCGATACGCCCCACCTGGAAAAGCTGATCGGTCCGGTCAAGGTTCAGCTTGATGCCTTCGTCAAGGGCGATATCGACCAGCTGTTCATTGGTTACACCCGCTTCATCAATACGATGAAACAGGAACCGGTGCTTGAGCAGTTGCTGCCATTGTCGGGCGAAGCGGTCGGCTCTGCCGAAACCAAGTGGGACTACGTTTATGAGCCGGACGCCAAGGAAGTCGTCGACGACCTGCTCATCCGCTACGTCGAAGCGCTGATCTATCAGGCGGTGGCCGAGAACATGGCTTCCGAGCAGAGCGCACGGATGGTAGCGATGAAGTCCGCTTCCGATAACGCCAAGACCGTGATCGGCGATCTCAAGCTCGTCTACAACAAGGCGCGCCAGGCAGCGATTACCAAAGAGCTGTCCGAGATTGTCGGCGGCGCCGCGGCGGTGTAACAGGTTTCTATCATTGAGGGATTCAACATGAGTCAAGGTTCCATTGTTCAGTGTATCGGCGCCGTTGTGGACATCCAGTTCCCGCGCGAGGCGATGCCCAGGGTCTATGACGCCCTGATGCTCGACGCAAGCGAGCAGCACGGTAACGTCGAAGCAGCGCTGACTTTTGAAGTTCAGCAGGAAATCGGCGACGGCGTTGTGCGTACTATCGCCATGGGTTCTTCCGACGGTCTGCGTCGCGGCATGAAGGTGAACAACACCGGCGCCCCGATCTCGGTTCCGGTCGGTCACGGTACCCTCGGCCGCATCATGGACGTTCTCGGTCGCCCGATCGACGAAGCAGGCCCGATTGAAGGCGGCGAAACCCGCGCCATTCACCAGCCGGCTCCGAAATTCGACGAGCTTTCCCCATCGGTTGACCTGCTCGAAACCGGTATCAAGGTTATCGATCTGGTTTGCCCGTTCGCCAAGGGCGGCAAGGTCGGCCTGTTCGGCGGCGCCGGTGTCGGCAAGACGGTGAACATGATGGAGTTGATCAACAACATTGCCAAGCAGCACTCGGGTCTCTCGGTGTTCGCCGGCGTGGGTGAGCGTACCCGTGAGGGCAACGACTTCTACCACGAGATGAAGGACTCCAACGTTCTCGACAAGGTGGCGATGGTGTTCGGTCAGATGAACGAGCCTCCCGGCAACCGTCTGCGCGTGGCGCTGACCGGCCTGACCATGGCCGAGCGTTTCCGTGATGATGGCCGCGACATCCTGCTGTTCATCGACAACATCTACCGCTTCACGCTGGCCGGTACCGAAGTGTCCGCGCTGCTGGGTCGCATGCCTTCCGCCGTGGGCTATCAGCCGACGCTGGCTGAAGAAATGGGCCGTCTGCAAGAGCGTATCACCTCGACCAAGGTTGGCTCGATCACCTCGATCCAGGCCGTGTATGTGCCTGCCGATGACTTGACCGACCCGTCGCCGGCCACCACCTTCCTGCACCTCGACTCGACCGTCGTGCTGTCGCGTGACATCGCCGCCCTGGGTATCTACCCGGCCGTCGATCCGCTCGACTCCACCTCGCGTCAGCTCGACCCGCAAGTCGTTGGCGAAGAGCACTACGCCACTGCCCGTGCTGTTCAGATGACGCTTCAGAAGTACAAGGAACTGCGCGACATCATCGCCATTCTGGGTATGGACGAACTGTCGCCTGACGACAAGCTGGCCGTGTCGC
>JAUPVD010000304.1 GCA_030917225.1 Pseudomonadota bacterium | reverse complement strand
CACGGTAAACGCCTTGATGGCATCGTCCCATTGATTCAGGTCGTGAAGTGTGGCCGCGTAGTGCATCCACAGATTCGGCTGCTTCTGATCTTTCGATAGCGCTTTGCTGAATAATGGCAGTGCCAGCCCGTTGTGGCCCTGCGATCTCAGTACGCATCCTGCGAGATACAGCAGTTCGGGTGCGTCCGGGTCTTCGTTGAGAGCCTGATTGACCGCAACCCATGCCTTGACGGGTTCGTCGTTCTTGATCAGTTCGCTGATGGCTCTACCGACGAGGGACATGCGTCTTTTCCGTAGTCTTGCAACGCTTGTACTTGGTGTTCAGCAGTTCAAAGGCCCGCTTCTGGTGATCCTTATTGAACAGATCGACACCATCTTCTTGCAGCATCTTCAGAACCGTGGTGTTCGGAACGTGCGCGTAATGCCACATATCGCGCTTCATACCGTTTGCCGTGTAGTTCTGATCCACGGCCATCTCATGCGCCAGATCAAGATGCTTTGAAACATCTTGTTCATGGGTGATCGTCATGGAGTCAATGCTCTGGTCATACTGAAACCAGACCTTTTCCCCGGATACCGGGTTGAAATCCAATAGTCGTTTTGTCATTGAAAAGCGGGGCCGAAGCCCCGCCCCTTCATCACGACACGTTAGTCGCTTTGGTGTTCGCCATCGGCGCCTTGGCGACCAGGGTGTATTCAGCCAACAGGGCTCGCCTGTCAGCGTCCCCTACCTTCGCCACGTCGATAGTCTCAAACGGACGCAGATACGCCACTTCCCATGTGCTCATATCCAGAGCGAAGACCGTCGTCGCACGCGCCCATCGACTCAGGACGATGTTGTGCGAGCCGAATGCGCTCACATAGACATCAGCCGCGCCGATGATCTGCGCTTGCTGCCGACTGCCCACGTCGCGGAAGCGGGTAGCGATACCCGTGAAGGCGCTGATCTTGTTATAGATCGTCGGCCCGCACAGAATCACGTCCGTCTCGCCGCCCATGCTCCACGCCTGTTGCAGCATGGCTTGCAGGCCGGTTTCCACGAATGCCGTGGCCGAACCGTCAGTCACCGGGGACACCGCGAAGCCGCTCACGGGGGCCGTGGTCGTGCTGGTCGTGGTGCCGTTGGTGTTGATGTGGTTCGGGGCGTAGATCCAGGCTTCAGCGCCAGCAGACACACGAGCCGATACGGACGTGCCAGCCGAAGCCGGTTCATCCGACAGCAGACCGGCCTCGATGTCGCGCTTGATTTCCTTCGACGCCTGCGCCGTGTGATACGCGAGGAGCTCGCGCATACCGGCGTTCGACACCTTGCGGGCGGTGCCAGTCACCTCGAAATCCTTGCGGGAAATCTGGGTGTAGTTCTTCAGGCGAGCCGGCAGCGTGCGGGCGACAGCGGTGAAGTCGTTACCTTCAATCGCAGCGTTCTTAGCGGACACCGACGCCAGGGTGTCGGTCAGCCATTCGTGGGTCGTGCTCTTGGCAGTCCCGCGACCGGCCTTGGTGAGAAAGATCGTGTCCATTGGCGAGATGTCATAGATGATGTCTCGCAAGTCTTCACGCAAAGCACCGCCGGCCAAGTCATAGGCCTTCGATGCAGCAACAGTTGCAGCCATTTAGATTCCCCTCAGGAGAAACAGTTTTGCAGCGTCCTGAACAGATCCCGTTTTACTGAACTTGGCTCGCGTATCACGGTACTTTTGTTCGGCAGCTACGGATGGGCCTTTGCTCGCCCCTGGTTTAACCACGGGCGGAGCTTGGTTTGCAGTCTGGACGGCCTTGGATTTCCCCGCTTGCAGCGAGTCCCATTTGGCAGCCTTGTGCACAGCGGCGATGATGCGTGGATCGGCAAAACGCTCTTTGAACTCCTTCGGAGTGATCCCGAGCGATTCCACCGTGCGCAGCATGGCCGCATTGTCAGCAGCACTGATCTCGCCGATCATCTGGCGCGCGCCCTTCTCAGCCGACTCCCACTGAAACTGGTGATGTTTCTGGGTAGCCTGCTGGACGTGCTGCACCTTGGCGTTGATCTCCTGCTGCTTCTGCGATACCTGCTTTTCAAGGTCGCGCATCACTTGCTGGAATCTCAACGCCTGGCCGGGGTTTGCTTCGTAAAGCGCCGGCCAATCGGCATCTTGGTACTGCTTCAGTTGTGATTCAATCGAGCGGAGTTGCGTCACGTCGTCAAGCACGGCAGCGGATAGCTGTTCCCGCGCTTCGGCGTATTGGAGTCGGTCCTGCGCCGCCTTCTGCAACTCAGCGAGTTGCATAGTCTTCTGCGTGTAGTCCTTTTGTCGGAGTACCGCTTTTTCAACCGCGGCGGGGAGTTTTACGGTCGTGCCGTCGTCGGCCTCAAACTCGAAAACGTCCTCTGCGACATCTTCCGTTTCAACTTCCGCTGTCGGCTCGTCGCTGGCTTCCGGTGCAGTTTCAACGGGCGCCGCTTCAGGCACTCCCGTTTCTTCCGCAGCGAATGCCGCAGCCAAGCGCGACTCGATAGAGACTTCCGATTCCGGCGTGGGTGTGTCGGTGCTCATATCTTCCTTGTCCGGCTGGATTCGACTTGTCTAACGTGCCGGTCCGTTAGGTCGTGAGTGACTGTCTCGCGCGTTGCAACCATGTTGCCTGACGCTCTCGCGCATTATCTAACACAATTTCGTCGCAATATCTAGCGAGTTGCGTCCGAAGTTGCTTGAGCAGTTGCAGCGTTAGCGTCAAATCGTGCTGCGCCTCAACGTCCCCAACGGGGCACATTTCCAGCTTTGCCACGAGTTGCTCTCGAATGTCGGTGAACACGTGAGCAAAAACGGGATCATCGAGAATCTGTTTTGCCCGGTCGGCGCGTTCGCGTGGTGTCATAGCAGCATCAAAACTTCTTCGTCGTCTTCTTCGATCTCGCGCTCACGTTTAGCCATGTGCGCCGCGATTTCGATAGCCGACAGGGCCGATTGATACTCGGCGCGAATCTGACCAATCATTTGATCGGCGTAGCTCTGCAGGCTCGGCGGCACCGAGACCGCGGGCACCTCAAGCGCTTTCTCGGCGTCCCTGACGATCTTGCGCACCGGCCGGCGCTTGGCTTTGGCTGCGCGCTCAATGGCGAGTTTGGCTGTCTCGGTCGCTTTCTGAGCCGCTTCGGCTAGAACTTCCTCGGCCTCCTGCAGCGATTCGACTTCGTGAACTTCACCGTCGATTTCGACCTGATAGCGCCGCTTCCGTGGCTTGCGTGACTTGCCGCCGCCGCTTTGCTGCGGAACTGGCGTGACATAGGTCGTTTCGTCAACCGCCGTGCCTGATACCGAGGCGCTGCCGGCAACGAGTGCGCCAGTCGCTTCGTGCAGCGTGTAGTGCGCCGCCGT
>JAUPVD010000303.1 GCA_030917225.1 Pseudomonadota bacterium | reverse complement strand
TGCATCTGGGGGGCGTGCTGCACCTGACCCACCTCTCGAATCTGCTGGCGCAGTCCGGCATCATGCCGTTCGACACGGCTGCACTTGTCGATCGACAAGGCAAACGCATCGCCGACACCCATCCGGCCAATCTCACTGCCGACCTTGCTGAGCCGCTGCTTTCGCACCCAAGCTTCGCACCGGCGCGCGCCGACGCTGCGGCACCTGCTGCAGCCAGCCGTCACAGCAGGCTTGAGGTCAGCCGCGCCACAAATGACCACGGGGTCGAAGTGATTCGCACGAGCGATGGCGCTGGCGCCCAGTGGCTCGCTTTCGACACCGGCCTCGAGGCCGGCTGGCGCCTGTTCCTGTTTCGTCGGCTGGACAGGCTGCAAACGGAAATCGCGCCACAGGTGCAGCGCGCAACGCTGCTGGCTGCCGGCATCCTGATATTGCCCAGCCTGCTTGGCCTGATGATGGCGTTGCGCTTTGGCAAACGGTGGCGGCGCGCCGACGCTGCGTTGAAAGAGGCCAACGCGACGCTCGCCCAGAAGGTCAAGGAGCGTACCGCCGAACTGCAGAAATCCGAGATCCGCCACCGCACGCTCTTTGAGTCGACAGCAGACGCCGTCCTCCTGCTCGACGGTGAATCTATCGTCGACTGCAATCCTGCCGCCCTGCGCATGTTCGGCAGCAGCAGGCGCGAAGACCTGCTGGCGCTGCACCCCAGCGACCTTTCCCCCGCCACCCAACTCAACGGAGAAAATTCGCGCACGCTCGAAAAGCGCTACATCACACAGGTGCTCGCAGAAGGCATGCTGGGTTTCGAATGGATGCACCGCCGCCTGGATACCGGCACCGACTTCGTTACGGAAGTTCTGCTCAGCCGCATGGAGATTGAAGGCAAGACGCTCATTCAGGGCACGCTGCGCGACATCACCGAGCGTCGGCAGGCCGAGATGCAGTTGCGCAAGCTTTCGCTGGCCGTGGAGCAGAACCCGAACAGCATCGTCATCACCAACACAAAAGCGGAAATCGAATATGTGAACGATGCCCTGCTCAGGATCAGCGGTTATTCGCGCGACGAACTGATCGGGCAAAACCCGAAGATCCTGCAGTCTGGCCAGACGCCAGCGGAAACTTATCGGGAACTATGGGCCGCCTTGGCCAGCGGCCGGAACTGGGAAGGGCAATTCATCAACCGCCGGAAAAACGGCGAGATCTACGTGGAGACAAGCATCTTCGCGCCGATACGGCAGGCCGATGGCAGCATCACCCACTACCTGGCCATCAAGGAAGACATTACCGAGAAGAAGCGGATCGCCGAAGAACTTGACCTCCATCGCCACCACCTGGAAGACCTCGTCCGGCAGCGCACCAACGAACTGGCGGAAGCCAAGGACGCCGCAGAGGCGGCAACGCGCGCCAAGAGCGCCTTCCTGGCCAATATGAGCCACGAGATCCGCACGCCACTCAACGCGATTACCGGGCTGACGCACCTGATGAAGCGCGACGGCGTGACCGACAAGCAGGCCGAACGCCTCGACAAGATCGGCCACGCCGGCCAGCATCTGCTCAGCATCATCAATGACATTCTCGACCTTTCCAAGATCGAGGCCGGGAAACTCAGCCTCGAACATATCGCCGTTGCCCCCACCGCCATCGCCGCCAATGTCATTTCGATGCTTCAGGACCGGGCGCAGGCCAAAGGGCTGGAACTCAGGCTGGAGGCAGAGGCATTGCCGCACCACCTCCTCGGCGACCCGACGCGCATCAGCCAGGCGCTGCTCAACTATGCCGGCAATGCGGTGAAATTCACCGAGCACGGCGGCATCGCACTGCGCATCAGGAAATTTGACGAGGATGCGACGTCGGTTCTTGTCCGTTTCGAAGTTTCCGACAGCGGCCCCGGTATCGATGCAGGAACACAGGCAAAGCTCTTCGGCGCCTTCGAGCAGGCAGACAGTTCGACCACGCGGCAGCATGGCGGAACCGGCCTTGGGCTGGCGATCACGCGGCGGCTTGCCGAGATCATGGGCGGATCATCCGGCCTCGACAGCACGGTAGGGAAAGGCAGCACTTTCTGGTTCACCGCCCGGCTCGAAAAGGGCGATGCGGCGACGACAGCAGCACTCCATCTGCATACGCTGTCAGCCGAGAAGACGCTGATACGGGACTACGCCGACAGCCGCGTACTGCTGGTCGAGGATGACGTGATCAACCGCGAGGTGGCACTTGAACTGCTTGGCGACGTAAGGCTCGCCGTCGATTGTGCGGAAGATGGCGAACAGGCGGTCAAGCTTGCCGGCAAGAACAGTTACACGCTGATCCTGATGGACATGCAGATGCCAAGGATGGACGGGCTGGAAGCAACCCGCGCCATCCGTGCGCTGCCGGGCGGGCACCAGACACCCATCCTGGCCATGACCGCCAATGCCTTCATCGAGGACAAGGCGCGCTGCTTCGATGCGGGCATGGACGATTTCATCGCCAAGCCGATCGATCCGGATTTGCTTTTCGAGACCCTGCTCACCTGGCTGGCACGCAGCAAGCGATAGTTTCTCCGAGCGCAGCGATCGCTACGATCGCCAAGTTCACCAAGTTCGCTACGATCGCTTTTGCAAAACCCCCAAACTCTGGCGCATCATTGTCGCAATCGAAGGCTGGCTTCGAATCTCTCATTCGAGGCGCCTCGACGACGAAACAAACCATAACAACAGGCAACCTGATTAGAAAGAATCGTCAGCAACGAGGCGCCTTCTCCCCGTCACACCGGCGAAAGCCCGTGTCCAGTGAGTTTCGGCGGCATATGCTGGATTCCGGCGTTCGCCGGAATGACGTAGCTGACGTTTATTGCTAATCAGGACAGGCAATGGAGGCGTCGATCATGTCGCTGTCGACCAAGGGTGTCGGATTCAAGCTGTTCGGTGGCAAGCAGGCGCCGGGCGATCTGTGGGGCGGGTTGGCGGCGATGCTCGTCGCCCTGCCCGCTTCAATTGCTTTCGGCGTCACCGTCTATTCCGCCATTGGCCCTTTCCATGCGGCCTACGGGGCGCTGGCCGGCATCGTCGGGGCAACGGCCGTCGGCTTGGTCGCCTCCATTTTCGGTGGCACCGACCGCCTGATCAGCGCGCCCTGCGCGCCCGCCGCTGCGGTGCTTTCGGCCTTCGCCATCGAGCTGGTCAGCCAGGGCGTGCCATCGGCCATCATCGTGCTGCTGATGATCATGCTCGGCGTCATTGCCGGACTGATCCAGATCTTTCTCGGTTTCGTCGGCGTTGGCCGGCTGATCAAATTCATTCCCTACCCGGTCGTCAGCGGCTATCTCTCCGGTGTCGGCCTGATCATCATCGGCAGCCAGATCCCGCGCTTTGCCGGCGCGGCACCCGACGCCCACTGGTGGAACGTGATCTTCGCCCCGCTCTCGTGGGACTGGCGCGCTGTCGCCATCGGCAGCGCCACGGTGCTTGTCGCGTTGTTCGCACCGAAGCTCACGCAGAAGGTGCCAAGCACCATCCTTGGCGTGCTCGCCGGCCTGCTGACCTACTTTGTGCTCGCCATCGATGCGCCGGAGTTGCGCGTGGTGACCGACAACGCGCTGATCGTCGGCCCGGTCGACATCTCGCCGCAGGCCTACTTTTCTTCCGTGGCCGGCCGCTGGAAAGAAATCGGCGAACTCCGGCTGGGCCAGATCGCCGCACTGTTCGGCAGCGCGCTGACGCTGGCAGTGCTGCTCTCGATCGACACGCTGAAGACCTGCGTGGTGCTCGACCAGCTGACACGCACGCGCCACGACCCCAACCGCGAACTGTTCGCACAGGGCCTGGCCAACGTGACAGCCTCCGCAGTTGGCGGCATACCCGGCGCCGGTACCATGGGCGCCACCATCGTCAGCCTGACCAGCGGCGCACAGACGCGGGCTACCGGCGTACTGGAAGGCATCTTCACCCTCATCGCCTCACTGATTCTCGGCTCATTCATCGCCTGGATTCCCGTGCCGGCACTGGCTGGCCTGCTCATCGTCATCGGCATCCGCATGATCGACCGCGAGCCGCTGCGCTTCATCGAATCGCGCGCCACCGTCTTCGATTTCGCCGTCGTTGCCGCCGTCGTCATCGTCGCGCTGACCATCGGCCTGATCGCCGCATCGGGTGTCGGTGTGGCCATGGCCATCATCCTCTTCGTGCGCGAGCAGCTCGGCGGTTCCGTGGTGCGCCACAAGGTCTATGTGAACCAGGTGTCCTCCACCTGGCACCGGCCGGAAGCCGAAATGCGCGTGCTGGCGCAAAAGGGCGACCAGGCGGTCATCGTCGAACTACAGGGCAGCCTGTTCTTCGGCACCACCCAGCAACTCTATGCCGACCTCGAACACGAACTGCGCTCCCGCCAATACGTGATTCTCGACCTCAAACGCGTGCAGTCGGTCGATGTCACCGCTGCCCACATGCTCAACCAGATGCGCGATGCGCTGGCCGAGCGTGGTGCCCTGCTCCTGCTCTCCAACGTTCGCGAGAACCTGCCGAACGGCCGCAACCTGCGGGAATTCCTGACGCAGACGGGCTTGATGGACAACGAGGAAACGGTACGCACCTTCCCCAACCTGGACCGCGCCATTGCCTGGGTGGAAGACCAGTTGCTGGGCGACCGCGACAGTGGAGCTGAAGCAGCCGAGGAAATACCGATGCAACTGGCCGAGATGGAAATCTTCAGCAAACGCAAGGACGAAACGCTGAAGGAACTTGAAACGCGGATGGAAACCCGCCAGTACAAGGCCGGCGAGACCATCTATGTGCGCGGGCAGCCGGGCGATGAAATCTTCTGGATCCGCCGCGGTGTCGTCTTCATCTTCGCCCCGATGGGCGCTGGCCGCACCCGCCACGTCGCCAGCTTCGGCCGGGGCGACTTCTTCGGCGGGCTAGCCTTTCTCGACGGACAGCCGCGCGGCAACGACGCCGTTGCCAACAGCGATACCGAAGTCTATGTGCTCTCGCGCGAGCAGTTCAACCAGATCGCCGAATCGCACAAGAAGCTCGCCAATACGTTGATCATGGCGATGGCCAGAACGCTGGCGCTGCGTTTGCGCCACGCGGACTCGGAACTGGCGATGCTGCAGGAATATTGAGTGAGCAGGACTATTTGGCGATTCCAAGGAACACTGCCAAAGAGCGCTCCACTTCAAGCATATGGGCACTTTCCAGCCTGCCAAAAACGTCGCCAATTTTCTCTTTCGCCACGGTCATGCACTTGTCGACCATGACTTGAGATGTTTTCCGCAAGGCATTCGTATCGGTCGGCTCGACGGTCACACGAAAAAGCGGCGTTTCTCGAAGCTCGCCCGTAACCGGCAAAACCGTTACCGAGGGATGCGCGTCAAAGAAATCCGACTGGATTACCAGCGCAGGGCGCGGCTTGCCATAGTCGCCCTGTAACGCAACGCTTACAAGGTCGCCCCTCCTCATTGCCAACCTTCAGTATCCGCACCCGATGCAGCCCATTCGAGTATTTCTCGTTCGTGCTTGTCGTTGGTCAATGCGGCTGATTGACGATGACATTCTTCTGCAAACGAAGGGCGCCTCGTATCAGGAACCCAGATCTGGACAGGACGAAGCCCTGCCAGGCGAAGTGCTTCCCGGCGCTTTTGAACTCGTGCGGTGACAGGCGTTCCCATATCAAACCTCCTTTGTTACATGTAACCAATATAGAATGATTTTCTGTTACATGCAACGGAACATTCCCCGGGCAGTCCGGACGCCCAAGAATTACTCAATAATAAACACGAGACGTCATTCCGCACGTGCAGCCAAGCACCCATGCCCAGCTACAGCGGGTATCGAGTGCCGCAACACGGGCTGTCGCAGTTGCCACTACAGCGACACTCCACCCCGGATCAACCCGACAGCAACGCCTTCGATGGACATTTCGGTGAGCCGGGTATCGACGATGATCGGGTCGAAGTCGGGGTTCTCGGCCACAAGTTCGACCATTGCCCCATGGCGGCGCAGGCGCTTGACGGTGACTTCGTCTTCCAGCCGCGCGACGACGATCTGCCCGTCGTTGGCATCTGCCGTGCGATGCACGGCCAGCAGGTCGCCATCGAGGATGCCGGCGTTGATCATCGACAGGCCACGCACGCGCAGCAGGAAGTCAGCCTTGGGCGAAAACAGGTGGGCGTCGAGCGCGTAGCGGCCGAGCACATTTTCCACCGCCAGGATCGGGCTGCCGGCAGCAACGCTGCCGATCAGCGGCAAGCCCAGTTGCTCGACCAGACGAATGCCGCGTGCGGAACCGGGTTCGAGCACGATGCTGCCCTTCTTGGCCAGCGCCCTGAGATGCTCCTCCGCCGAATTGGCGGAAGCGAAGCCGAAAGCCGAGGAGATCTCGGCCCGCGTCGGTGGCGAGCCGAGAATTTCAACCGTGCTGCGAATGAAATCGAGGATTTCCTGTTGCCTGGGGGTAAGCTTTGCCATAATCAGAACCTCCGAAGTACTGGATAAAACAGCATGCTGTATTTTTATACAGTATTCAATAAAAAAGCAAATTATTTTCCCCAACCCCGATGAATTCACGCACCCCACCCGGCCTCGCGGCCTTTGCCCTGATGATCCTGCTCTGCGCGATCTGGGGTTTTCAGCAGATCACCATCAAGGTCGCCATCACCGGTGTCAGCCCGGTGCTGCAATCCGGCATCCGCTCGCTCGCCGGTCTCATTCTGCTGACGCTGTGGGCACGCTGGCGCGGCCTGCCGCTGCTCAACAACGACGGCACGCTGCGCATGGGCCTGCTGGCCGGTTTCCTGTTCGCGCTGGAATTCATCTTCATCTATGTCGGGCTGGCCCACACCACCGCCTCGCGCATGATCGTCTTTCTCTACACCGCGCCCTGCTTGACGGTGCTCGGGCTGCACTGGTTCGTGCCGGGGGAACGACTCGGCTGGCGGCACTTCAGCGGCATCGCGCTGGCCTTCGCCGGTCTGGCGGTGGGTTTCCTCGGTGAAGGCGGCACGCAGGCGAGCACATTGCTGGGCGACCTCCTCGGTTTGCTCGGTGCCGTCGGCTGGGCGGCGACAACGGTACTGATCCGCGCCACGGGGCTCTCGAAAATCAGCGCCACCAAAGTGCTGTGGTATCAGCTCGCCGTTTCGGCCGTCGTCATGCTGCCGCTTTCACCGCTGATGGGCGAAGCCGGCATTGCATCATTTTCGGCACTGACCACACCGGTGCTGCTGGCGCTCGCCTATCAGGGCGTAATCGTCGCTTTCGCCAGCTACCTCGCCTGGTTCTGGCTGCTGCAGCGCTACCTGGTCAGCCGGATGATGGTG